>NZ_JAVRCC020000031.1:0-96496 GCF_034530975.2 Nostoc sp. DedQUE07
GAGGCTTTGAGAATCGCTTTTAAATCTAGGATATCTGAGACACTACTGCTAGAACTCGTAGAAGTGGAGGTGACAGTCCCCAAAGCGAAGATAGTTTCGTTAGTTGAGAGCGCCGAACGGGTTTGCTGTAATATGGGGCTAAGTAATTGCCGATAGCGTTTTTCCAAGTCGGCGACTTTGGCTTTCGCTCCCCAGCGAGCATAGGCGTAGTAAGCGTTTGTGATGTATTCTTGGGCAATGCGCTGTTTGCCCCAGTCGAGGTAAAATTTGGCGGCTAGTTCGTTGGCAAGTGCTTCTTCTTGGATATAACCGTGTTCTTTAGCAACAGCAATGGCGCGATCGTACTGCTCGATCGCCTCAGCTTTTTCAGCTAACACTCGATGCTTTTCTGCTTCGACCAAATGCCACTTGTGCAAGTAGTTCATCGGTGCATGGTGCGATCGCTTCTGCAACTTTGCCTGATTCTCTGCTACCCGTTGCAAGCAATCGGCCAAATCAGAATCCTCACTACAATCTCCGGTTAAAGCAGCAAGAGAGTCATAGAAGTAAAAGATTGGCACCGTAACAAGACCTGCCCCTGCTGTTAAATACTGTCTGCCCTCAGTCGCAATCTCTAACAGGGATTGTGCCGTTTCACCAAACAAGTAGCCAAGAATCAGTTTGTGCAGATAGAAGAAATGAAGCCCCATTAGATCGTTCGCTGCCAACAACTGGGGTAGCAACTGCGCCTCGTCGCACAGATCGCCCACAGAAAGCTGGGGATTCTGAGCGTTGCCCAACAGGTTAAAAACCGCCTGTCCGAGCATTTGAAAGTAGTTAAACGTCTGAACCTGTTTGAGATTCTTTGGCATCTGACTGTAGGCGTTGATGTCTTGCTCCAGCGTTCCGAGTTCCTGACTGCTGAAGTAGGCATTTTTGCAGCTATGAAGTGCGGCATAACCTGCAAATTCCAAATCTCCGGTGTCTAATCCAATTTGGTAGCCTTCCCGTAGAACTTGCACTGACGTTTGCAGATGAGTAGTTCCATGCAGAACCAGCGCCCCTGCTATAACGCGGGTTCTACATTCAACTTCCTTAGCATTGAGTTTTTCGATGACCGCTAACCCTAGCTTGCCAGCTCGATCTGCCGCTTCTATGTCTTCTAAAATGCCATTCAAGAGCAGACCATAGTGGGCATAAAAGAAGGCAGAGAATGGCGCATTGCCGTATTGAATCGAGGCATTCACCTGCGACAGAATTAGTAATGGATATAAGGATGGATTTGTAATATAAATAACTGATGCAGCGCTGGCGGCAATTTTTATCGCTGCTAGAGGTTCACCTGCCGTCATGGGAGGCAGGTATAATAACTCCTCGATCGCTCTATCGGCCAACAAGTTGACTGTATTCTGAAATCCCTGCTGGATATCCTCTTGCGTGGGGAAATCGGGCAATTGAATACCTAATTGACTTAACACTTGTTTCGCCAGGTCGCTCGCTTCTAACAGTTGATGCTGCAATGTATGATTTTGAATTTGAATTTCGTAGATTTTCACCCGATCGAGCAGCGTCTTCGCTTGCTGCAACACGATGTAAGACCAACGTTCCATTTGCTCAAAATCTCTCGAAAGAAAGGCATTTTCCGCCGCTAATTCGTGCAGCATTAGTGCCAATTCATACTGACTTTGCCAGCAATCAGGGGTTAACAGCGTGATTCCCGTAGTTGCATAGGTTATAGCAGATTCATAGGCGGTTGCAGACCGGGCTTTTTTTGCGGCGAGTCCGTTTAACTGGGCAATTTTCTCTCGTTCTGCGGGTTCAACGACCAATTTCAATCCCCTGTTCAGGTGATTGACGATATCAAATAATTTGTTGTTCTGTTCTATGTCCGATGTATAGTCGAGCAGCAGTTGACCTATTTTCAGATGGATCGAAGCTTTCCGATCGTCAGGAATCAGGGAATAGGCGGCTTGCTGGACGCGATCGTGTAAAAATTTGTAAGCAACTGTCAATTGTTCTCGCTCATCGAGCGCTGGTTGTACTTCGTCTACGAATGACAAATGACTAATGACTAATGACTCTTGTTGGTAAAACTTATAAACTTCACTAATTGGTAAAATTAACCCTTCTTGCAAGCCTTTCCATAACGCTGCCGCTACGTCTGTTTGGGTTTGTTCTGCAACAATTGCTAGAGTATTCAAATCAAACTGCGCCCCGATGCAAGCTGCCAATTTGAGAATTGTTTGGGTTTTTAGTGGCATTTTCTTTAGTTGCACTGCCACAAACTCTACGACATTATCAGTGAGCGAGAGCGATCGCACCTGAGTAATGTCGCACTGCCAATAGTTACCGTCAAAGTTAAAGGTAATTAATCCATCTTCATACAATGCTTTGAGAAATTGTGTGGTGAAGAAGGGATTACCTTTTGTTTTGCTCATCACCAGTTCGGTCAACGGTAACGCCAAATTTAGAGAACAACTAAGCGTATCTGCAACTAACTGGTTTATCGATGCCCGATTCAGGGGAGCTAGAGTAATAGTATTGATGGTTGCCTTTGCTTTTTCCAGCTCTTGCAGCGTCAACATCAATGGATGAGCTTGTGAAACTTCGTTATCCCGGTATGCGCCGATCGTCAAGAGATACTGATTATCAGCTTTACTCATCAACAGGTGCATCAACTTCAGCGATGCCGAATCTGCCCACTGCAAGTCATCAATAAATATGACTAGAGGATGTTCTTTTGTGGCGAACACTTGAATAAATTTTTCAAACAGTAAGTTGAAGCGATTTTGAGCAGCACTGCCAGAAAGGTCGGGTACAGAAGGTTGTTTGCCAATAATGCGCTCTAGTTCGGGAATCACCTCAATAATTATTTGTCCATTTTCTCCAAGTGCTGCTAATATTTGCTTTCTCCATCGCTCTAGCTGGAGATCGCTTTCGGTTAATAATTGCCCCATTAAATCTCGAAATGCTTGGACAAAAGCAAAGAAGGGAATATTCCGTTGAAATTGGTCGAATTTTCCTTTGATGAAATAACCGCGTTGCTTGACAATAGGTTTGTGAACTTCGTTGACGACCGCTGTTTTTCCAATGCCGGAAAACCCAGCGACTAGCATCATTTCTGTTGCACCAAGGCTAACTCTTTCAAAGGCTTGTAATAGAGTTTCAACTTCGGTTTCTCGTCCATAGAGTTTATCGGGGATGAGAAAGCGATCGCACACATCCTGCTGCGCTATTTCAAAGCCTTCAACCCTACCAGAAATTTGTAGTTGATGTAAACATTTTTCTAAATCAAATTTCAACCCCAATGCACTTTGATATCTATCTTCGGCGTTTTTCGCCATCAACTTCATGACGATATCTGAAAGCACCTGTGGAATTTCTTTTTTTGTTTTGCTCGTCAATTTCTCTGGAAGTTTTGCAATATGAGAATGTACCAACTCCATAGGTTCGTTGGAGGCAAAAGGTAACTCTCCTGTGAGGAATTCATAAAAAGTTACACCGAGTGAGTAGAAGTCTGTGCGATAGTCAATCCCTCGATTCATTCTGCCTGTTTGTTCGGGAGAAATATAAGCAAGTGTTCCTTCTAACACGTTGGGATTGACGAGGGTTTGGGTTTCTCTTGGTAAAAGTGATGCAATACTAAAGTCAATTAATTTAATTTGTTTGGTTTCGGGATTAATTAATATATTGCTGGGTTTAATATCTTTATGGATGATGCGCTCTTTGTAAAGTAAATTTAAGGTGTCGCACAGAGCGATCGCAATTTCTAAAAACTCCTGTAGAGATTGTAGATTCCCTGTGAATTTCCATTCTTTGAGAGAAATCCCGCCAAAATCTTCCATCACCAGTGCATAGCCATTTTGATAAGGTTCTAGGCTATAAGTTTGAACTATTAAAGGTGAATTAAGATTTTTGGCAATGGTATACTGATTGCGAAACGATAAGAGTTCGCTGAAATTGGGATAGGGATTTTTCAGTAGTTTAATGACTATCGCTAAGGAATCAGTTTCTCGATATCCTCGATAAACGAGTGTTCTCGAACCATTGTAAAGTTCTTCAATTAAGCGGTATCCAGGAATTCTCACAAAAGTGCTGACCATAACTGCTGAAAAAGTGATGATTTACAGAGATAGTATTCCCAGATATCTCAAGCTATTTAGGAACCAGAATAAAAATTTACACCGGAATTTCAATGAGAAATTCTGTACCTTCACCGATAACAGAGTTGCAATACAATTTGCCGCCGTGGGTTGATTCCACAATTTGACGGGCGATCGCTAATCCTAAACCCGTTCCTTTTCCCACAGATTTGGTTGTAAACAAATGGTCAAATATCTTTTGTTTGACTGTTTCATTCATGCCATTAGCATTATCAGCAATCGTTATTGTAACTCGATCGTCTTGCAATGAGGTTTTAATTGTAATCTTGTTAGGTTTTTTTTGGATTTCTGCAAAACTTTGCCCATTATTCGACTCATCTAAGGCATCAATGGCATTAGCTAGGATATTCATAAACACCTGGTTTAATTGTCCAGGAAAACATTCAACTTCAGGCAAATTGCCATAATCGGTTATTACTTCAATTGCTGGACGTTGATCGTTGGCTTTGAGACGATGTTTGAGAATTAAAATTGTACTTTCAATCCCTTGATGAATTTTAAATGCCACTTTGTAATCTTTATCAGCGCGGGAGAAAGTTCTTAAACTAGTACTGATATTTTTCAGGCGATCGCACGCCATCACCATTGAATCTATTACTTTTGGTAAATCTTCTAAACTATAATCTAAGTCAATTTCTTCTGCATGGTCAATAATTTCAGCACCCGGATTAGGTAAACTTTCTTGATAAAGTTTCAAGTGTTGCACAACATCGGCAATAGTGGGTTTAGTTTGTTTGAGACTTGCAGCAATAAAGCCCAAAGGATTATTCATTTCATGGGCTACACCAGCAACTAAATTACCCAGTGCAGACATTTTCTCATTTTGAACAATTTGTAATTGCGCTTGTTGTAAATCTTCTAAGGCTGTTCCCAGTGCTTGAGATTTTTCTGTAACTGCTGATTCAGCTTGTTTGCGATCGCTAATATTAATCGTTGTCCCAACTACGCGATAAACTTTGCCCGTCTCATCTTTTAAAGGGCTGAGTGTGGTTAAAAACCAAATTTTCTGGTCATTAAATGTTAAACATTCTTCATAGGTGATCGGTGTTCCAATTTGGAAACAATGCAGATATTTTTGCTCGATTGCTGCAACTTCATTAGGAGCCATTAATTCTTGCGGAGTTTTACCCAGCACTTGGGAAGCAGGTATACCAACCGCTAATTCGCACGATTTACTCCATCCTGTATACTCAAACCTACCATTATCACGGATATCAGTCACAAAAATAAGACAGCCAACACCTTCATAAATACTATTGAGGAACTTTTCTCGCTCTTGGAGATGATTATATAACTGGGCATTCTCCAAAGAAATTGCAGCTTGAGTGCAGAGGAAATTTACAATGGAAAGGCGATCGCTAGTAAATACGCCTTGAGTCAGTTGATTTTCTAGGTAAAGAATCCCTACTAAACGCCCTTGATTAAGAATCGGGGTACATAATACACTCTGGGGTTGGGTTCGCTGCATATATTCCCCAATCAACCCAATGGTATCTGTTTTGCAATTGTCTATAACAACTGTTTGTTGAGTATTTTTGACGTAATTGATAATTTTTGCAGGAATCTCTTGACAATTAGCGAGTGATTGTGGTTCCAGAATGGTTTGTATTTGGTCATGATTGATAAAGGTAATTGCCCTAACTTGCCAATTATCACCAGATACTTTCTTCAATAAGGGTTCTCCCCGCACGGCAGTGTCCTCATCTTGGGGAAGAATTAGTACAACTTTCTTCGCGCCAGAGTTTTCTAGGATAATCTGGGTCAAGCTGGCAATGAGTCGATCTAATTCCAGAGAACCGGAGATAGCTTGAGCGGCTTTAAGAACAGAGGTAAAATCTAATGTCTGGGAAATACCAGTACTGCCAGTGGTAGAAGTGCGAGTAGATGAGGAAGTGCCGCGAAAGCTAATAGTTTCTAAGGTATTGAAGTTGATTCGTTGCTGTTGCAGAATCGATTGGAGTAGTTGGGGATAGCGTTTTTCTAAGTCTTCTATTTTGGCTTTTGCACCCCAACGAGCGTAGCAGTAGTATGCTTCTTGCATATATGCTTGGGCAACTCTTTCTTTACCCCAATCGAGATAAAATTTTGCTGCTAGTTCGTTGCCAAGTGCTTCTTCGTTAATGTATTCGTTTTCTTTGGCGAGGGAGATGGCGCGATCGTAATGTTCAAGTGCTTCTGCTTTATTGCCCAACACTCGTTGTTTTTCAGCCTCAACTAAATGCCATTTATGTAGATGATTCATGGGAGCATTTTGCGCCCATTGCTGCAAAGTGGTTTGATGGGTTTCTACCAAAGCGAGAAATTCGGCTTGCTTTGGCTCTGGCTGTGCCAGCAAGAGCGCTAAATGCGTCAGGGCTGCATAGAAATGAAAAATGGGAATAAAAATCATGCCTGATACTGCCATCAAATACTGTTTGGCTTGGGCGTTATAGTCTAGGGCAGCCGTGTAGTTACCAAAAAAGTAGGCAAGTATCAGTTTGTAAATATAAGCAATAGCGATCGCCGAGAGATCCTTGTCTTGATGGTGCTTAGGAAGCATTGCTGTTTCATTGTAGGCAGTGCCAATTAAGCAATCCGACAGAATACGGGCTTCCCTCAAGTTCTCCACAGTCTGCTGCATCATATCCAAATAAGTCAGGGCAGAATGTTGTTTTACCTGCACTAAGACAGCCCTGTAACCTGCTATTTCGGGTTCCCAAATGTCCAGTTCTACCCCAGCAAAAAGTTTGGCAATGAAGTAATTGAGCGAGTTATAGCCAGCGTTGAGAAAATCACCAGTTTCCATACCAGTCGCATAGCCATCTTTCATCGTCAGCATCGTTGCCCTGAGAGATTCCTGATGATGTTGAATCCAGGCCGCAAACAGAAGTAGAATCTTACACTTGAATTCCCCGACATTAAATCGGTCAAGCAAATTCATTGCTAATCGCCCAAAGCTATAGCCTGTTTTCACTTCTGACAAAAAGGCACACAACACCATACCGTGAATCATATACCCCACCGTTGATGCAGGTGCATTCCCAAACTGGAGTGATAAACTCACCATCGTTGCGCTCAGTATGGGCAGTAATCCGGGCATTGCCTGTAGAATCGGTGAAAATAATATTCCTAAGAGTTGCATAGCTGCCTGAGTTTGGCGGTCGCTCATGATAGGTAGATCGACTAATTCTTCAATCCCTCTGCCGCTTTGAAGGCTGGCTACAGTCTGTAGTACTTTGCCAATTTTGGCTTCGTCAGGTGCAGTGGGGAGTTCAATCCCCAATTGAAAGAGTGCATCTCTGCCAACTGCGATCGCTTCTAATATTCTGGTCTGGGCAGTCTGGGCAGCAATTTGAATTTCGTAAATTTTAACTTTGTCTAAAATCGTCTGGGCTGATTTCAACACCTGTACTGCGATCTGTTCCATGCCATCAAAGTCAGCATTCAAGTAGGCGGCTTCGGTGGCGGCAACGTAGAGACTCAGGGTCAATTCATATTGTTCTTGCCAGCAATTCGCTGTAAGTAGCTCAATTCCAGTTTGTAAATAGGCTCTAGCAGCAGCGTAAGCGGTAGAATTTTTGGCTTTATCTCCTGCTGCGAAGTTAAGCCGAGCCAAGGCTTCTCGTTCGCTTAATTGAGTGATTAACTCTTGCCCTAAATTCAAATGTCCAACAATATCAAACAGTTTTTCTTCTTGTTCTATTTGAGAGGAATTTTGGAGAAGTAATTGACCAATTTTGAGATGAGTTGCTTGTTTTTGACGATCGGGAATTAGAGAATAGGCAGCTTGTTGTACTCTGTCATGTAAAAATCTATAATAAGCTGTCCTTTGTCCTTTATCCTTTGTCATTCGTTCGCTCTTTTCTAATGACGACTGACCACTCGCCCTGAGCAAAGCCGTACCCCTACGGGGAAGCAAGCTACGCGTAGCGTCTCGTAGAGAAGGGACGACCAATGACGAATCTTGATAAAACTTATAAACATCACTAATCGGTAAAATCAACCCTTCTTGTAAAGCTTTCCATAAACTAGCAGCCGTTTCAATTTCTGATTCTTGCGAAACAATTGCCAAAGTTGCTAAATCAAATTGGTTGCCAATACAAGCAGCTAACTGCAACACTTTTTGAGTTGATTTAGGCAGTCTTTGTAATTGAAATATCATGAAATTCACAACATCATCTGTAACTGCTTGCTGATTGATTTGGGTAATATCACATTGCCAATATCCTGATTCAAAGTTAAATTCAATTAACCCATCTTGGTGTAGTGCCTTGAGAAACTGGATGGCAAAAAACGGATTACCTTGAGTTTTCTGAAATACCAATTGAGAAACAAGTAATGCCGAATCTTTTGTACATTTCAGTGTATCAACAACTAATTGATTTACTTGCGATTGACTCAGAGGCGCTAAAGTAATCGTATTAATTGTGGCTGCTGTTTTTTGGATATCATTCAAAGTCAACATTAATGGATGTGCTGAATTGATTTCGTTATCACGATAAGCACCAATTAAGAAAAGATGTTTGGTATCAGCCATTAATAACTGTATTAACATCAACGATGCTGAATCTGCCCATTGTAAATCATCTAAAAACATCACCAATGGATGTTTTTCACTGGTAAAGACTTGGGTAAATTTCTGAAATAATAAATTAAACCGATTCTGGGCGGCAGTTCCTGATAATTCTGTAGCAGGTGGTTGCTGACCAATAATTCTTTCTAATTCCGGGATAACTTCAATAATTACCTGTCCATTATCACCCACAGCCGCTAAAATATTGGTTTTAAATTGCTGAATTTGAGCATCGCTTTCGGTTAATAATTGCCCGATTAAATCGCGGAAGGCTTGCACAAAAGCACTAAAGGGAATATTTCGTTGAAATTGGTCATATTTCCCTTTGATAAAATAACCGCGTTTTTTGACAATTGGTTTATGAACTTCGTTAACTACAACGGTTTTCCCAATACCCGAAAAACCAGCCACCAGCATCATTTCTGTCGCACCTGTACTAACGCGCTCAAATGCTTGCAGGAGAGTTTCTACTTCTGTTTCTCGTCCATAAAGTTTATCAGGGATAATAAAGCGATCGCACAGATCCCGTTGAGCAATTGGAAAACTTTTAATTTCACCAGTTTCTTGGAGTTGAGATAAACAAGTTTCTAAATCAAATTTCAGTCCTAATGCACTCTGATAGCGATCTTCAGCATTTTTTGCCATTAATTTCATGACAATATCTGACAACACTTGCGGAATCTCTTCATTTTTAACTTCCTGAAAAGATGGTGGAAGTTTTGCTAGATGACAATGTACCAACTCCATCGGATCGTTTGAATGGAACGGTAACTCACCCGTAAGTAGTTCATAAAAAGTGACACCTAAAGAATAGAAATCAGTCCGATAGTCAATCCCCCGATTCATTCTTCCTGTTTGTTCGGGAGAAATATAACCAAGTGTCCCTTCCAAGACATTGGGATTCATCAGTGTTTGAGTTTCCCGTGGTAGTAGGGATGCAATACTAAAGTCAATTAATTTAACTTGTTTGGTGTCTGGATTAATTAAAACATTGGCGGGTTTGATATCTTTATGAATAATCCGGCCGCGATACAATATATCTAAGGTGTTGCACAGTGCGATCGCTATTTCTAAAAACTCCATCAAAGATTCTAAGTTTCTCCCCACTCCCCAATCCTTGAGAGAAATCCCCCCAAAATCTTCCATTACCAACGCATAACCATTTTGATACGGTTCTAGGCTATAAGTTTGAACGATCAGAGGTGAGTTGAGATTTTTTGCTATGGTGTACTGATTGCGAAACGACAAAAGTTCGCCGAAACTCGGATAAGGATTTTTCAGCAGTTTGATCGTTACGGGTAATGAGTCAGTCTCTCGATACCCTCGATAAACGATGGTTCTAGAACCATTGTAGAGTTCTTCGCTAACCTTATAGCCGGGAATATTGACTCTCGTACTAACCATACTGCTAAATCTTTAAGACTCCAGATATAGTGTTCCCAGATATCAAGCGAACCCGTCGCTCCCCGACTTGAAATTTTCAGGATTTAGACTCAAAGAAAATCGGCGCTAATCCCATCCATTCTTTACGAAACGCGGCGCGAACAAGGAGTATCCGAGATTCATACCGGAATTTCAATCGTAAATTCTGTACCCTGACTCAGAACCGAATTAAAACTTAATTTGCCACCGTGGGTTTCTTCAACGATTTGACGAGCGATCGCAAGTCCCAATCCTGTACCTTTACCAACAGCTTTCGTCGTAAATAAATGGTCAAATATTTTTTGTTTAACTGATTCGTTCATCCCTTTGCCATTATCAGTAATGGAAACTTTAATTAGATTATTTTCGACTGAGGTTGTAATTGTAATGCAGTTAGGATTGGCTTTAATTTCTTCAAAGCTGAGTCCATGATTAGATTCATCTAATGCATCAATAGCATTAGCGAAAATATTCATAAATACCTGATTTAATTGACCGGGGAAACATTCTACTTGAGGTAAATTACCGTAGTTTGCAACAACTTGAATCGCCGGACGTTGTTCATTGGCCTTGAGACGATGTTTGAGAATTAAAATTGTGCTATCAATGCCTTCGTGGATATTGAAAGGTACTTTGTAATCTTGATCGGCACGAGAGAAAGTTCTCAAACTGGTGCTGATGTTCTTTAGCCTGTCACACGCCATAGACATAGAATCAATCATCTTGGGTAAGTCTTCTAAGCTATAATCCAAATCGATTTCTTCGGCGTGGTCTTCGATTTCATCGCTTTTGTTGGGTAAACTTTCTTGATATAGTCTGAGATGTTCAACAATATCAGCGATAGTAGGTTTCGCTTGTTTGAGACTAGCAGCAATAAAACCAAGGGGATTATTCATTTCATGAGCTACACCAGCAACTAAGTTTCCGAGTGCAGACATTTTCTCAGTTTGCACCATTTGTAATTGTGCTTGTTGCAGGTTTTGTAAAGCAGTTTCTAGCTCTTGTGCTTTTTGTTGAAGTTGGACTTCAGCAACTTTGCGATCGCGTAGCGCAACTTGTTGTTCTGTAATATCATCTGCTAGGGAAGCAACTCCGATTGACTCGCCATCTGCATTTACAAGCGGATTATTATACCAAGCACAAATGATAATTTTACCATCTTTTGTCACATTTTCATTGATACTGTAATTGCCGCCCTCCTGCGATATAATTTCGACGCTTACTTGCTCCATTTCTGCTTGAATTATTTCAGGAATGATGAATTTGAAGTCACAACCCAAAGCTTCTTGTTTGCTGTAGCCAAAGATTCTTTCTGCGCCTGGGTTCCAGTCAGTAACCTGAAAATTGGTATCCCACTCGATGACTGCTAATGGAGTTTGCTGAACCAATAGCTGGAGTTTTTGCTGGGATGCTTGCAAGACAGACTGGGCGGCGCTTAACTCCTCAAGCGATCGCTCTAGCTGTTGGGAATACTCTAGCGATCGCTCATAAAGTCGGGCATTTTCCAAAGAAATTGCCGCCTGAGTACACAGCAAGTTGAGCAGTTCGACGCGATCTTTTGTGAACGCCCCTGTTGCTAAATTATTTTCTAGATATAAAATGCCCATCAATTTACCTTGATGCAAAATCGGGCTACACAAGATACTTTTCGGCTGCTGACGTATGATATAGGGGTCGTTGGCTAAGGTTGGATCGGCGATCGCATCAACTATCACAGCAGTCTGTCTATCGTGCTTCACTTTGTAAATCAGCTTCAGGGGAATGTCTTGACTGTCCTCAACGGGAAGGCGTTGTAACACTACTGGCTGCATCCCCACGGTAATTGACCCTTTAATTAGCAGACGTTCGCCTTTGGTATCGCCTAGCGAATCGTTTCGCAACAGCATAAACACGCATTTATCAGCCCCAGCATTTTCAATGACGATTTCAAGCAACGATGAAAGCAGTTTTTCAAATTCGATTTCGCCGGAAAGAGTGTGAGAGGCTTTGAGAATAGCAGCTAAATCTAAAGCAACAGAAACACTACTACTGTGGGAAGTGCCGGAATTCGTGGGTGTAACACTTGCTAACGAGAAGATTGTTTCGCTAGTGGAGAAGGGAGTATGGGTGTGCTGGAAGATAGGGGCTAGCAGTTGCGGATAGCGTCTTTCCAGATCGGCAACCTTGGCTTTTGCCCCCCAACGTGCGTAAGAGTAATATGCTTCTTGCATATATGCTTGGGCGAGTTTTTCTTTCCCCCAGTTGAGGTAAAATTTGCCAGCAAGTTCATTCGCTAGTGCTTCTTCTTGGATATATGTGTTTTCTTTGGCAGAGGCGATCGCGCGATCGTAGTAATCCATTGCTTCATACATCCGCCCCAATACCCGATACTGCTCTGCTTCAACCAAATAAAATTTGTGTAAATGGTTTGTGGGTGCATGGTTTGCCCATTGTTTGAGCTTCTTCTGGTTGTCAACAACTTGCTGGGGGAGGCATTCTTTACCTTGAGTGTTGGGTAACATCGCCAGATGAGTCAATGAATCATAAAAGTCAAACACCGGCACCATAAAACAGCCGGATACTCCACTTAAATATTGTTTGGCATCAGCCGCCACTTTGATAGCTTGTTCCCATTCATTAAACAAGTAACAAAGAATTAATTTATTGATATACAGTGTTCCCATTGCGTAAAGATCGTTTGCCTTTTGATGCAAGGGCAACATGATTTGTTCGTCATAGATTACACCTTGAATTTCCCAAGGACACTTGCTCTCGGCGAGTAAATTTAAGACGGATTGGTAAAAGACTCTCAGATAATTATGAGCAACTTCCTGTTTGAGTTGAGCCAATGCCTGATTGTAAACCTTCATCTCTGGTTCTAGGATTGATAAATCTTTTCCGAGAAAAAAGGAAAGCGAACAGTAATTGTAGGCACAGTAGGCAGCATATTCTAAAGTACCCATCTCCAGACCGCTATGGTATCCGTCGAGCAAAGGAGCAAGTGAATTTTGAATATGATGTTTCCAAGGTTTCACGAAGGGATAAACCATGTTAATCGTGCTGGCTTTAAATTCTTTGCTTTGGAAGCGTGATAGTAGTCCCATTGCCAGTTCGCCAATGCGATCGCCTAAGTCTATTTCTCCAATAACACACAAAATTACTCCATACCAAGCATAAGCCTGTGCTGATACCGCAGCATTACCGTATTCTACTGATAACCTAATCTGCTTACACACGATTAATGGCAGTAATTCTGGAACCGCTTGATAGACTGCTGCTGTCACCGCCGCTAAAATTCGGATCGCTGCCAGGGCTTGGAAGTCTGTCATTTCTGGCAGTTCCAAGAAATCTTCTAAATGTTTTCCTTTTAATACATCTTGAGTCTGTTGCAAACTTTCAGTAATATCTGCGTCAGTCGGCTGTGGAAACAATACTCCAAATAATTCCAAAATCGAAAGAGCGGTTTTAATAGCTTTGGGCTGTTGACTCTGGGCTACCTCGGCCAAAATTCTCACTTCATAGACCTTCACTTTGTCTAGTAATTGACGGGCATTTTGCACTACTTCGTCAACTATCTGCTCCATTTGCCTAAAATCACCGCTCAGACAGGCTACTTCTGCGGCTAAATCATGCAAAGCTAACGTTAGTTCATAGCATTGCTGCCAACAACTTGTTGGGAGAAGTTGTATCCCTTTAGTGGCGTATTCAATTGCTGCGACGTAAGCGGTTGCAGATTTAGCTCTTTGGGCAGCAACTAGATTTAGCTTTGCTAATTCCTCACGTTCAGTTTCTACAACAATTAAATCGGCTCCTTTATTTAATTGATTGACAATTTCAAAGATTTTTTCCTCTTTTTCTGTCTCGCTCATTACACTTAAAAGCAATTGTCCAATTTTTAAGTGTGTCAGTTGTTTTTGGTCATCGGGAATCAGAGAATAAGCGGCTTGTTGGACGCGATCGTGTAAAAATCTATAATAAGCTGTCCTTTGTCCTATGTCCTTTGTCATTCGTTCGCTGTTTTCTAATGACCACTGACCACTCGCCCTGAGCGGAGCCGTACCCCTACGGGGAAGCAAGCTACGCGTAGCGTCTCGTAGAGAAGGGATGACCAATGACGAATCTTGATAAAATTTATAAACATCACCATTAGGTAAAATCAACCCTTCTTGTAATGCTTTCCACAAAGCCGCAGCCGTTTCGATTTGAGATTGTTTAGAAACAATTGCCAAACTTGCTAAATCAAACTGATTCCCAATACAAGCAGCTAGCTGTAACATCTGTTGAGTTGATAGCGCTAGTTTTCGTAATTGAAAACCCATAAAGGCAACAACATCATCTGTAACGGCTTGAGTCATCACTTGGGTAATGTCACATTGCCAACAGCCTAATTCAATATCAAATTGAATCAGATTTTCTTGATGCAATGCTTTGAGAAACTGGATTGCAAAAAACGGATTTCCTTGAGTTTTCTGATAGATTAATTGAGAAAGAGTCCATGCTGAAGTTTCTGCACATTTAAGTGTGTCACCAACTAACTGATTCACTTTGAGTTGACTCAGTGGTGCTAAAGTAATTGTATTAATCGTCGCTTTGTTTTTTTTGATTTCACTCAAAGCCAACATTAATGAATGTCCTAGATTGACTTCATTATCGCGGTATGCACCAATTAACAAAAGATGTTTTGTATCAGCCATTAATAGCTGCATTAACTTCAATGATGCCGAATCTGCCCATTGCAAGTCATCTAAAAACATCACTAATGGATGTTCGACACTGGTAAAAACTTGGGTAAATTGTTGAAATAATAAATTAAATCTATTTTGTGCCGCCGTTCCTGATAATTCTATGGCGGGTGGTTGTTCGCCAATAATTCTTGATAATTCGGGAATGACTTCAATAATTACCTGTCCATTTTCCCCAACAGCATCTAAAATCTTGCTTTTCCATTCCTGAATCTGCGCATCACTTTCGGTTAACAATTGCCCCATTAAATCCCGGAATGCTTGTACAAATGCACTGAAGGGAATATTCCGTTGAAATTGGTCATATTTGCCTTTGATAAAATAACCGCGTTGGCGAACAATCGGTTTATGAACTTCGTTGACAACCGCAGTTTTTCCAATTCCCGAAAAACCTGCTACCAGCATCATTTCTGTTGTACCAAGACTGACTCTCTCAAAGGCTTGTAATAAGGTTGATATTTCGGTTTCTCGTCCATAAAGTTTATCAGGAATGATGAAGCGATCGCACACATCACGCTGTGCAATTTCAAAACCTTCAATTTTACCATAAACTTGTAGCTGAGACAAACATTTTTCTAAATCAAACTTCAGTCCCAAGGCACTTTGATATCGATCTTCGGCATTTTTTGCCATCAATTTCATTACAATATCGCAAATAACTTGGGGAATATCTTCTCTATTTTTTAAAATTTGTGGAAGTTTAGCAATATGACAATGCACCAATTCCATTGGCTCGTTTGATGCAAAAGGTAAATTTCCTGTAAGTAACTCGTAAAATGTCACACCCAAAGAATAAAAATCAGTTCGGTAGTCAATCCCCCGATTCATTCTTCCTGTTTGTTCTGGGGAAATATAAGCGAGTGTTCCTTCTAAGATATTGGGATTGACTAGCGTTTGGGTTTCTCGTGGTAGTAAAGATGCAATACTAAAGTCGATTAATTTAACTTGTTTGGTTTCGGGATTAATCAGAATATTGCTAGGTTTAATGTCTTTGTGAATAATCCGTTCGTGGTAGAGTATATCTAAGGTATTGCATAGTGCGATCGCAATTTCTAAAAACTCCTGTAGAGATTTTCCCCTTCCCTTGATTCCCCATTCCTTGAGGGAAATCCCCCCAAAGTCTTCCATCACTAGCGCATAGCCATTTTGATAGGGTTCTAGGCTATAAGTTTGGACTATTAGCGGTGAGTTGAGATTTTTAGCTATGGTGTACTGATTCCGAAACGACAAGAGTTCGCCAAAACTCGGATGAGGATTTTTCAGTAGTTTAATAACTACAGGTAATGAGTCAGTCTCTCGATATCCTCGATAAACAATGGTTCTAGAACCATTGTAGAGTTCTTCGCTAACCTTGTATCCAGGAATATTGACAAGAGTGCTAACCATACTGCTAAATCTTTAAGACTTCCAGATTTAGTATTCCCAGATGTTTGAAGTTGTTTACTAAACGAGCCAAAAATTACACTGGAAATTCAATCACAAATTCTGTACCTTCACCAAGAACAGAGTTGCAACTCAATTTACCGCCGTGGGTTGATTCAACGATTTGTCGAGCGATCGCCAACCCCAACCCCGTACCTTTTCCCACAGCTTTTGTAGTAAATAAATGCTCAAAAATCTTTTGTTTAACTGATTCGCTTATTCCTTTGCCATTATCAGCAATGGTAATTTTTACAACACTATTTGCCAGTGAAGTATTAATTGTAATGCAATTAATATTTGTTTGAATTTCCTGAAAACTGCGTCCAATATTCGACTCATCTATTGCATCAATAGCATTAGCAAGAATATTCATAAATACCTGATTTAATTGTCCAGGAAAACATTCAATTGGCGGTAAATTACCGTAGTTAGTTATCACCTCAATAGCTGGACGTTGTTGGTTAGCTTTGAGGCGATGTTTGAGAATCAGAAGGGTGCTATCAATACCTTCGTGAATATTAAATAGCACTTTATAATCTTGATCGGCACGAGAAAAAGTACAGAGTGAAGTGCTGATTTTTTTCAGCCTGTTGCACGCCATCGTCATAGATTCAATTACCTTAGATACGTCTTCTAAGCTATATTCCAAATCAATTTGCTCGGCATGGTCAATAATTTCCTCACTGCTATTTGGGAAAGTTGTTTGATAGAGTTTCAGGTGTTCGGTAAGATCGGCAATGATGGGTTGAGTTTGTTGCAGACTAGCAGCAATAAAGCCCAAAGGATTATTCATTTCGTGAGCAACACCAGCAACTAAATTACCCAAAGCAGACATTTTCTCACTTTGGATCGTTTGTAATTGGGCGTTTTGCAAATCGGTTAGCGCCTGTTGTAATAAGAGCGATTTTTCCTCTAAAGCAAGTTCTGCTTTTCGGCGTTCGCTAATATCCAACAAGAACCCATCCCAAACTATAGTACCATCGGCTTTTTGTTCTATTCGGGCTTGGGAGTGAATCCATTTAATCATCCCAGATAGTGTAATAATTCGCCCTGACCAGTCAAAAGCAGTTAAGGTCTGCATTGAGTCAATAACAGACTGCTGGTAACTTGCGACATCATCTGGATGCATTCTCTCCAAGAGCAACTGCACATTAGCGATCGCTTGTTCGGCTGTAATTTCGTATAGTTCATAACATTCTCTACTCATATAGGTGAGAGACATTGCACCATCAGCAAATATCTGATACTGATAAACAACGCCAGGAACATTATCTACAAGTTTCTCAAAGCGAGAGTTACTCGCACTCAATTCGGCAAGCGATCGCTCTAACTGTTGGGCATATTCTAAGGAACGTTGGTAGAGTCGAGCATTTTCTAAGGAAATGGCAGCTTGAGCGCAGATTAAATTCAGCAGTTCGACGCGATCGCTGGTGAACGCTCCCATTGCTAAATTATTTTCTAGATATAAAATGCCCATCAACTTGCCTTGACGCAAAATCGGACTGCACAAGATACTCTTGGGCTGTTGACGAACAATATACGGATCGTTGGCTAAGGTGGGATCTGCTGTCGCATCCACCAGGACAACAGTCTGCCTGTTGTGCTTGACTTTGTAAATCAGCTTCAGGGGAATATCTTGGCTCTCTTCAATGGGAATGCGCTGCAATACAATTGGTTGTGACCCCTCAACAATTAACCCTTTGACCAACAAGCGATCGTCTCGCAACAACATCAACACGCATTTATCCGCCCCTGCATCTTCGATGACGATTCTAAGCAACGATGAAAGCAGTTTTTCAAGTTCGATTTGCTCTGAGAGAGTTTGGGAAGCTTTGAGAACAGCTGCTAAATCTAGGGAATCTGAACTGCTGCTAGAAGTGGCCGAACTGGTGTATGTAACGCTCCCCAAAGCGAAGATGGTTTCGTTAATGGAAAGGGGAGAACGGGTTTGCTGTAATATCGCAGCAAGTAGTTGAGGATAGCGTTTTTCTAAATCAGCAACCTTGGCTTTGGCTCCCCAACGAACATAGCCATAGTAGGCTTGAATCATATACTCCTGAGCAATCCGCTCCTTATCCCATTCCAGGTAAAACTTTGCTGCTAGTTCGTTGGCGAGTGCTTCAATTTGGCTAAAGTGATTTTCTTTGGCTGCGGTAATGGCGCGATCGTAACAGGCGATCGCATCTGCGTAGTTACCAGAAACTCTCGCCATTTCAGCCCCAAGCAACAGCGATTGATGCAAAAAGTTCTCTGGACAAGTCTCGGCCCAGGTTTCTAGCAGCTGCCGATGCTGCTGCATCACATTCCAGTAGTGCTGTTGATTCTCTGGTGTTGCTTGGAGATAAAGTGCAGCTAAACTAAGTGGGTAATAGAAGTGGAATAAAACGATCGGAAACAGACCAAGATTAGAAGCCAGGGTTTTTTCAGCAATTGCAGCAACTTCCAGGGCATCGGCATAGCGACCGTACAAGTACAATAGCTGGAGTTTCAAGAAGCAATACCAATTGATCCCAGCTTCAAAATTATTCTTTTGCCAAGCATCAAGACAGACAATCTGGCGATCGCCGCGATCGACTAGCAGATCGGGTTCTTCTAATAAACCTTGCAGGTGCAAAAGAAATTGCTGTTGGAGATTAAATGTCAGCGTCATGTTCGCATTATTTACTTGTTGCACATAGCTCAAGTATTTCTCGGTTTCGGCATACACCTCTGATAAGCAATCGCCCTTCAGCAGCATTGTCCAAATCAGACATATTACTGCCCAAATGCCAAACCCAATGTCACCTGTTTCATAACTAATCTGAACAGATTGTTGGTAAACTGCGATGTTTTCCACCAGTGGTCTGTTGTAGGGATTGATTGTATGACCAAAAACGTTATTGGTTTTAGGAATGAACTTGGTGCTATTGAATTGGCGATCGAGCTTTTGCCCTAAAGTAGCGAACTCATAAGCACTTCGATAGTCTCCCTGAATTGTGAGCATCATCCCATACAAACAATAAGCGCAACCCGAACTTTCGGCATTGCCATAGGTGAATGAAGTCTGAACCATTAACAGGATGCTGAGAATTGTCAGCGCTTGATTGCCACCAACATAAGCAGCTCCCCATAAATCGGGGAGGATTGACATACATACTTTCTTCGCCGGATCGGTCATCGCAGGCAGATCGAATAAATCTGCGGGTTGCACAGTTGCCAGTTTGGAATGAATTTCCTGGAGTGTAGTTGCAATTAGCGCTTGCTGACCTGCATCGGTTGCCGGAATGCTCATACCCATAACACTCAAGCCACTCAGTGCAGCTTCATAAGCGGCGAGTAAATTCTCTCCCTGATTGGATCTCAGAGCTAGTTGCAGCCCATAAATGTCTGCTAGCTCGAATTTATTCTCGACGTACTGTAATGCCTGATGGAAGAGTCGTTCTGCCTCGTCAAAGCGTCCTGTGATGTATTCGCATTCTGCACATTCCCGATAAAGCTTAAACGTGAGGTCGTAGGCAGTTTGCCAACTATCTTCGGGAAGCATTTCCATACCGATCGCACAGTATTTAATGGCTGCTTTATAAGCTGTGGAAACTTTTGCTTTTTTGCCAGCAATCAGATTCAACTGCGCTAACTCATAGCGATCGGCGATCCGATTTATCAGAGCAATTCCATTGTTCAACTGATTAACAATATCAAAAACATTCAGTTCTATGGCTTCAGGTGCAGTATTTTGCAACAGCAATTGCCCAATTTTGAGATGAGTCGCTTGCTTTTGGTCGTCAGGAATCAGAGAATAAGCAGCTTGTTGGACGCGATCGTGCAGGAACCGATAGGTCGGATTAACTGTCTCCCCTTGGGACTTTTGGGCATCCTGAAAAAACTTGTAAATCTGACTTGTGGGTAAAATCAAGCCTTCCTGCAAAGCTTTCCACAATGCTGTGGCTGCATCGGTTGGCGATCGTTCTGAAACGATCGCCAATGTTTCCAGATCGAACTGTGCCCCCACACAAGCAGCCAGCTTCAGTATCTCTTGAGTGGTTTGTGGCAACTTTTGTAATTGCTGCGCCATGAATTCAACCACATCATCAGTAAGCGAGAGCAATTTCACCGACACCATATCGCATTGCCAGTGTCCAACTTGCAGGTTATATGTAATGTAGTTCTCCTGATGTAAAGCTCTGAGAAATTGGGTAGCAAAGAAGGGATTGCCTTTGGTTTTTTGATAAACTAACTCTGCTAGGGGTTGTGCTAGAACTGTGGAACAACTGAGGGTGTCGGCAACCAAACAATCGATCTGAGATTGACTTAACGGGGTGAGGGTAAGGGTACTGATAGTTGCCTCAGCTTTCTTCATCTCCTCCAGTGTCAGCATTAGCGGATGGCTGGGAAAGACTTCGTTATCTCGGTATGCCCCGATTGTTAGCAGGGAATCCACTTCGCTTTGACTCATTAACACTTGCATTAAACTCAGTGAAGCTGAATCTGCCCACTGCAAATCATCGAGGAACATCACTAACGGATGTTCTAGTGTAGCGAACGCAGCAATGAATTTTACAAATACCAAGTTGAAGCGGTTCTGGGCGGCACTACCATTGAGTTCTGGGGCTGCTGGTTGTTTGCCGATAATCTGCTCTAGTTCGGGAATGACTTCAATTAGGACTTGCCCATTTTCACCTAAAGCACAGAGTATTTTCTCTTTCCACTGCGCTAGTTGCTCATCAGTTTCGCTTAACAATTGTTCCATTAAATATCGGAATGCCTGTACAAAGGCACTCAACGGGATATTACGGTTAAACTGGTCAAATTTGCCTTTGATAAAGTAGCCGCGTTGTCTGACAATTGGTTTATGCACTTCGTTGACGATAGCAGTTTTGCCAATCCCCGAAAACCCAGCAACCAGCATCATTTCTGTTGTGCCAAGGCTGACTTGCTCAAATGCTTGCAGGAGAGTTTGAACCTCCATGTCTCTGCCGTAGAGTTTATCGGGAATGATGAAGCGATCGCACACATCCCTACTCGCTATTTCAAAGCTCTCAATCTTACCCGAAACTTGTAACTGAGTTAAACAATTTTCTAAATCAAACTTTAATCCCAACGCACTCTGATATCGATTTTCGGCGTTTTTCGCCATTAATTTATTGACAATCTCCGAGAGTACAAATGGGATTTGTCGGTTAATGTCATATACTAGCAGTGGAAGTTTTGCAATATGACAATGCACCAACTCCATCGGATCGTTTGATGCAAAAGGTAATTCTCCTGTAAGTAATTCGTAGAAAGTTACGCCGAGTGAATAGAAGTCTGTGCGATAGTCAATCCCCCGATTCATTCTGCCTGTTTGTTCGGGGGAAATATAAGCAAGTGTCCCTTCTAATACATTAGGATTGATTACTGTCTGCGTTTCTTGTGGTAGTAAAGATGCAATACTAAAGTCAATTAATTTAACTTGTTTGGTTGCGGGATTAATTAATATATTGCTGGGTTTAATGTCTTTGTGGATGATGCGCTCGCGGTAGAGTAAATCTAAGGTGTCGCAGAGTGCGATCGCAATTTCTAGAAACTCCTGTAGAGATTGTAGATTCCCTGTGAGTTCCCATTCTTTGAGAGAAATCCCGCCAAAATCTTCCATTACCAGCGCATAGCCATTCTCATAGGCTTGAAGGCTATAGCTTTGGACGATTAGCGGTGAGTTGAGATTTTTAGCAATGGTGTATTGATTGCGAAACGACAAGAGTTCGCCAAAACTCGGATAGGGATTTTTCAGCAGTTTGATCGTTACTGGTAAAGAGTCACTCTCTCGATACCCTCGATAAACCAGCGTTCTCGAACCATTGTAGAGTTCTTCAGTTATGTGATATCCGGGAATCCTAACAAGAGTGCTGACCATAACTGCTCAAAGAGTGAGATTTACAGATATAGTGTTCCCAGATAGATTAAGTGTTTGATAAACAACAGCAAAGATTTACATTGCAATTTCAATGAGAAATTCTGTACCATGACCCAGAACAGAATTGCAACTCAATTTGCCACCGTGGGTTGATTCGACGATTTGTCGGGCGATCGCCAACCCTAACCCCGTACCTTTCCCCACAGATTTCGTAGTAAATAAATGGTCAAAAATCTTTTGTTTGATTTCTTCACTCATCCCCTTACCGTTATCTGCAATGGCAATTTTCACGAGCTTCTCTACTATTGAAGTGGTAATTGTAATTCGGTTGGAATTGGCTTTGATTTCCTCAAAATTACGTTCGTGATTCGATTCTTCTAATGCATCAATAGCATTCGCTAAGATATTCATAAATACCTGATTCAATTGCCCAGGAAAGCATTCAACTTGAGGTAAATTACCGTAGTTAGTGACAACTTCAATCGTCGGACGTTCAGGGTTGGCTTTCAGACGATGTTTGAGAATGAGAATGGTACTATCAATACCTTCGTGAATATTAAACGGTACTTTGTAGTCTTTGTCAGCACGAGAGAAAGTGCGGAGTGAAGTGCTGATGTTTTTCAGCCTGTCACATGCCATAGTCATGGAATCAAGCATTTTGGGCAAGTCTGATAAGCTATATTCCAAATCAATTTCTGACTCATGGTCGAGAATTTCTTCGCTCTTGTTTGGTAAAGTTTCTTGATAGAGTTTTAAGTGTTCGATAATATCAGTAAACGTTGGTTTAGCTTGTTTGAGACTGGCAGCAATAAAACCGAGAGGATTATTCATTTCATGGGCGACACCAGCAACTAAGTTACCCAACGCAGACATTTTCTCACTTTGAACAATTTGTAATTGAGCTTGTTGCAATGCCAGTTCTGCTTGCTTGCGATCGCTAATATCCAAAAACAATCCATCCCAAACTAGCGTTCCATCCACACGCCGTTCAATTCTAGATTCGCCGTGAATCCACTTGACGATTCCTGATGGAGTGACGATTCGTCCCTCCCAGCGCCAGTGAGATACAGTTTGAACGGTGTCAGTACTTGATTCCTGGTAAGAAGCCACATCATCAGGATGTACCATTTTGTCAAAAAACTTCGCATCGGCAGCAGCTTGCTCTGGCGTAATTTCGTACAAATTGTAACAGTCAGCACTGATGTAGTTTAACGATAGGATTCCATCAGCACTCATCTGGTATTGAAAAACCACCCCAGGCACGTTGTCTACTAAGTTGTGGAAGCGAGACTGGGCGGCACTCAATTCGGCAAATGACTGTTTTAGCTGTTGGGCATATTCTAAGGAACGTTCGTAAAGTTGGGCATTTTCCAAGGAAATTGCAGCTTGAGCGCATAGTAAATTGAGTAGTTCGATGCGTTCGCTGGTGAATGCCCCCGTTGCTAAGTTATTTTCTAGATATAAAATGCCTCTCAACTTGCCTTGATGCAAAATCGGGCTACACAAAATACTCTTGGGCTGCTGACGGATGATATAGGGGTCGTTGGCTAAGGTGGAATCTGCTGTCGCATCCAGCAGGACAATAGTCTGACTGTTGTGCAAGACTTTGTAAATTAGCTTGTGGGGAATATCCTGACTCTCCTCCACAGGAATTTTCTGCAACACTACTGGTTCTGTTCCCAAAGTCATTGACCCTTTAATCAACAGGCGACTGTCTCGCAACAGCATTAACACGCATTTATCAGCCCCGGCATTTTCGATGACGATTCTCAGTAACGATGCAAGCAGTTTCTCCAGTTCGATTTCACTAGAGATAGTGTGAGAGGCTTTGAGAATCGCTTTTAAATCTAGGATATCTGAGACACTACTGCTAGAACTCGTAGAAGTGGAGGTGACAGTTCCCAAAGCGAAGATGGTTTCGTTAATTGAAAAGGCCGAACGAGTTTGCTGTAATATGGGGGCAAGTAGTTGCGGATAGCGTTTTTCTAAATCGGCAACTTTGGCTTTTGCACCCCATTTGGCGTAACAATAGTAAGCTTCTTGCATATAGCCGACGGCAACTTTTGCTTTACCCCAACCCAGGTAAAATTTAGCTGCCAGTTCGTTAGCTAAGGCTTCTTCTTGGAGGTAGCCGTTGGCTTTAGCAAAAGAAATAGCGCGATCGTAATAATCCCCTGCTTCATAATTCTTGCCTAATACCCGATATTTTTCTGCCTCTACCAAATCCACCTTATGCTGGTAATTCATGGGTGCATGATGCGCCCATTGCTGTAAGTGGGTTTGGTTTTCTGTTACACTCTGCAATGCTGCTGATGTTGCATCTAACTGTGGATTCAATTGTGCCAAAGTCAGCAGCGAATCGTAAAGATAAAATACTGGTTCGCTGACTAATCCCGCACCAGCCATAAAATAGCGCCTGACTTCAATAGCATGATTTTTCGCTGGCTCAATTTCTCCAAACAAGAAACAAAGCATTAGTTTATACAAATGGAAAATATACAATCCATATCCATCATTGGTAGACTGTAGCTGCTGGAGAAATTCTGTTTCTTCAAGGGCTTTTCCAGACAAAAAGGTGGTATGTTCTGCAACTCCTAGCAGATTTAAAATCGGTTGCCAATAAATCCGACAATAATTTGCGGTTGTCAATTGATTTATTTGCATCAAACTATGGCAGTAGGCGCAAATATCCTGCTCTAAGGTAGCCAGAGGTTGACTGCACCAAAAAGAATTGAGACAAAAAGTGTGCCCATTATATCCAGCAAGTACCAGGTTTCCAAATTCTAAGGCACTGGTATAACCCTCTTGCAAGAGGGGTAGTGTTTCTTTAATGTGAGATTTGCGGTGTACAACAAATATCCCCAAGATCATCAAAACATCTGTTTTACTTGCTTTGGCATCGAGTTTTGAAATAATCTGGAGTCCTAGGGAACCAAATTGCGATCCTGTATCTACGGCTTGTAAGAAATTGCAGAGAATACTGCCATAGGTCGCATAGCCTAAAGCAGAAGTCGATGTGTTACCGTACTGAATTGAGAGTTTAACGGACAAACTATTCAGCAATGGGTACAGCGCAGAGCCAGAGAGGTAAGCTGCTGGGATTATGATATTGACAATCTTCAGAGTAGCGAGTTTTTCTGCATCCCTCATCTGTGGCAAGTTAACCAAATCGGCAATTTGCCTATCTCCAATCAGTTCCTCAATCTCTTGGATTTCCTGTTGAAGATTTGATGGTGTCGGTGTTTCAGGAAAGGTTACACCAAGCTGTTGTAAGACTGGTTGGGCGATCGCGATCGCACAAGTCAATTTACTTTGGGAAATATGAGATTGAATTCTAATGCAGTAGACATTAACCTTTTCTAGTAAGGAATCTGCCTGTTGAATGACAGTATCA
This sequence comes from Nostoc sp. DedQUE07, assembly GCF_034530975.2. Taxonomy (NCBI): domain Bacteria; kingdom Bacillati; phylum Cyanobacteriota; class Cyanophyceae; order Nostocales; family Nostocaceae; genus Nostoc; species Nostoc sp. DedQUE07. The sequence continues at coordinate 25,523 of NZ_JAVRCC020000031.1, forward strand.
ATGAACTGTTCCATCGCCTCAAAGTTACCATTTAGCATTGCCACTTCCGCCGCTAATTCATGCAAGGCAAGGGTCATTTCATACTGCTGCTGCCAAGTATTTCCTCCCAACAAAGACAATCCCACTGTGACATATTCACGCGCTGCTTGATAGGCGGTTGAATTTTTGGCTTTGCGAGATGCAATCAAATTAAGTTGTGCTAGTTCCGAGCGTTGAGTTTGTTCGCTAATTAAAGCCGTGCCGTAATTTAATTGATTGACGATTTCAAAAATGCGGTCAACTCTAGCTTGTGCGGAAATCTGTTGCAGCAGCAGTTGTCCGATTTGGTAATGAGTCGTCTGTTTTTGGTCATCAGGAATCAGGGAATAGGCTGCTTGCTGTACTCGGTCATGTAAGAATTTGTATGTAACAATCAGTTGATTTTCTGATGTATCAGCAAGGGTTTTTTGCCCGACATAAAATTTATAAACATCACCAATTGGTAAAATCAACCCTTCTTGCAAAGCTTTCCACAAAGCCGCAGCCGTGTCAATTTCCGATTGCTGCGAAACAATTGCCAAAGTTGCTAAATCAAAAGAGTTACCAATACAAGCTGCTAACTGTAAGACATCTTGAGTCGAGTGTGGGAATTTTTGCAGTTGCAAACTCATAAAAGTTACAACGTCATCTGTAACGGCTTGAGCCGTCACTTCTGATATATTGCATTGCCAACAGCTTAACTCAAAGTCAAATTGGATTAATCCATCTTGATACAATGCTTTGAGAAACTGTGTAGCAAAAAATGGATTTCCTTTAGTTTTTTGATAAATCAATACAGAAAGATGCCATGCTAGATTTTCTGAACATTTGAGTGTATCAGCAACTAACTGATTGACTGTGGCTTGATTTAATGGTGTTAAAATAATTGTATTAATTGTTGCTTGTAATTTAGCAATTTCATTCAAACTCAATACTAATGGATGTGCTGGATTGACTTCGTTATCGCGGTACGCACCAATAATGAAAAGATGACCTGTATCAGCCATTAATAACTGCATTAAATTCAGCGATGCTGAATCTGCCCATTGCAAATCATCTAAAAATATTACTAAGGGATGTGATGCACTGGTAAAGACTTGAGTAAATTTTTGAAAGAGTAAGTTAAAACGATTTTGGGCTGCTGTTCCTGATAGTTCTGCTGCTGGTGGTTGTTCGCCAATAATTCTTGATAGTTCGGGAATTACTTCAATAATGACTTGCCCATTTTCGCCAACCGCCTCTAAAATCTTATTTTTCCATTGCCCTAGTTGGACATCACTTTCGGTTAATAATTGCTCTATTAAATCGCGGAATGCTTGCACAAAGGCACTGAAGGGTATATTGCGGTTGAACTGGTCGTATTTGCCTTTGATAAAGTAGCCGCGTTGGCGCACAATTGGTTTATGCACTTCGTTGACAACTGCGGTTTTGCCAATGCCGGAAAATCCAGCAACTAGCATCATTTCTGTTGCACCAAGGCTGACTCGCTCAAATGCTTGCAGTAGGTTTTCTACTTCGGTTTCTCGTCCGTAGAGTTTATCGGGGATAATGAAGCGATCGCACACATCATGCTGTGCAATTTCAAAACTTTCAATCTTACCCAAAACTTGTAACTGAGTTAAACAATTTTCTAAATCAAATTTCAGTCCCAATACATTCTGATATCTATCTTCGGCATTCTTCGCCATCAATTTACTGACAATTTTTGATAGTACAGATGAAATTTCGGAATTAACTTCGTGTACTAATGGTGCGATTTTTGCAATATGAGAATGTACCAACTCCATCGGATCGTTGGAGGCAAAAGGTAACTCCCCAGTCAGTAGTTCGTAGAAAGTTACGCCAAGTGAATAAAAATCTGTGCGATAGTCAATCCCTCGATTCATTCTACCTGTTTGTTCGGGGGAAATATAAGCAAGTGTCCCTTCTAACACATTGGGATTAACTAGAGTTTGGGTTTCTCTTGGTAAAAGTGATGCAATACTAAAGTCAATTAATTTAACTTGTTTGGTTTCGGGATTAATTAAGATATTGCTGGGTTTAATATCTTTATGAATAATGCGCTCGTGGTAGAGTAAATTTAAGGTGTCGCAGAGTGCGATCGCAATTTCTAGAAACTCCTGTAGAGATTGTAGATTCCCTGTGAATTTCCATTCTTTGAGAGAAATCCCGCCAAAATCTTCCATCACCAATGCATAGCCATTTTGGTACGGTTCTAGGCTATAAGTTTGAACTATTAGAGGTGAATTCAGATTTTTAGCAATGGTGTACTGAGTGCGAAACGACAAGAGTTCGCCAAAACTCGGATAGGGATTTTTCAGTAGTTTAATGACTATCGCTAAGGAGTCAGTTTCTCGATACCCTCGATAAACTAGGGTTCTGGAACCATTGTAGAGTTCTTCTGTTAAGCGGTATCCAGGAATCTTTACAAAAGTGCTGACCATAACTGCTCAAGGAGTGACGATTTACAGATACAGTGTTCCCAGATATCTCAAGTTATTTAAGAACCAGAATAAAAATTTACACCGGAATTTCAATGACAAATTCTGTTCCTTCACCGAGAACAGAGTTGCAACTCAATTTGCCACCGTGGGTTGATTCAACGATTTGTCGGGCGATCGCTATCAGCACGAGAGAAGGTTCGTAAAGAGGTACTAATATCCCGAATTCGCTTCACACCTTCTCGCATAGAACCTACTAACTTAGGTAAGTCTTCGCGGATGTAATCGAGGTCAATTGCTTCGATTTCGTCTTGAATTATTCCACTGGGATTAGAATATTCCTGTTAATACAAATTAATTAAGCTAAATATGTCTTTAATATAATCTAAGGCAGGTTGAATATTGCCGCCCAAGAAGCCAACAGGGTTATTGATTTCATGTGCCACCCCCGCTACAAGGTTTCCCAGCGCCGACATTTTTTCACTTTGCACCAATTGCACTTGGGCGCCTTGAAGTTCTGCTAGTGCTTCTTCTAGATTTTGTTTTTGTTGTTTGAGTTCTTCTTGTGCTTGGTGACGTTCGGTAATGTCTTCTGTCACTGATAAAATGCCGAAGATATTTCCCTTGGCATCGCGTAAAGGCATCTTGCTCGTATCCATCCAAGTTTGCTTCATTAGGCAAGCCAAAGTCCATCGTTTTTTTATAGATATCCAGCGCCTTAGCAAACGCTGGATTGCGAACCAAAGGTTTCATGGTTTCCAGGTCAAAAAATCCTCCTTGGGTTGTTCCCTGAGATTGCAGCCAGGAACTAGTAATTGAGGTAAACAGCAAGTAACCGGCAAAGCGAGGGCCTTTTGCCATACAAGAGCCGTAGTCTGGTGTACCATCATTATTTAAGTCTTTGCCATGAAACTGTTTGGCGATCGCCAGATAATCGTCCCAAGTTGTCGGAGGCTCTAATCCAGCGGTTTTAAGGAGATCGCTGCGATAGTAAACCATGTGAAAATCACCATCCAACGGTATCGCGTAAATCCGCTGTTTATACCTTGCACTCACATCTCGAAAAATAGGAGCAATATCCTGCCATTGCAAGGCTGAGTCAGACTGAACACGATTAGTTAAATCTTCTAGATCGTAGACATTTGGATGATTCCTCCTTACAGTTATGAATCCAAAACTCCTGTCACAGTTTTAACTGGTAAGGTAAGGACAAACCCTGCTATTTTTGCTAGTACAGAAGTGTAGTTCAGCTTGCCACACCGAGTTTCCTTGATAATTTGGCGTTAGCGAAGCTCACCGTTCGCGTAGCGTCTCGTAGAGAAGGTATCGCTCGCTTTGTTAATTTTTATAACTCAAGCTTGATTAAAAACCATACCTAAAACTAGCTAATAGCAGTAACTTATTAACAGTTGCACAGGTAGATACACTTAAGTTAATCTTTAAACTACCTATGGGCACTCCAATTAAAGCCATATTTAGAATCAATCGACAACAATACAAAAGATGATTAATTATTAACTTAATGACTAACAGACGTCAATTTTTGAAAGGGGTGGCAGCACTTTCTAGCTTATCTTTAGGTGGTTGTGGCTGGAGGCTGGCTGAAGTACGTGCTAATTCTAATACCAATAGTCAGCCCGACCAACTTTATATCTTTACCTGGACGCAATATACTGACAATCAATTACTAAAAACTTTTAGCGCCCAAACTGGCATAAAAGTGCTGGCAGATGTCTATGATTCCAATGATGTCATGCTGGCTAAATTGCAAGCTGGAGGCGGTGGCACTTACAGCATCATCAATCCATCTGATTATATGGTGCAGAAGATGGTAGACAAAGGTTTGCTAACAGAAATAAATCACGATCGCTTAATCGGTCTAGAGAATTTATTTCCTCGCTTTCAAAATCCTAGTTACGATCCCAATAACCGCTACAGTATCCCTTTTAACTGGGGGACAACAGGTTTACTTTACAATTCCGAAAAAATAAAAGATGCACCACAAGACTGGGATTACCTTTGGCAAAATCAAGAGCAACTTAATCAGCGGATGACCTTGCTCAATGATGTTCGAGAAGTGATGGGTGCAACGTTACGAATGCTCGGTTATTCTTATAACTCAAAAAATGAACAAGAAATCAAACAAGCTTATGAAAAATTGAAAGTTCTAAAACCTGCGATCGCCCGTTTTGACACCGACGCTTGGCAAAATCAAATTCTGGCCGGAGATTTGCTATTGGCAATGTGTTATTCGGCAGATGCAGTGAAAATCTCTCAAGAAAACCCTAAACTCAAATATGTGATTCCTCGTAGTGGTTCTTCATTATGGACAGACACTATTGTAATTCCCAAAACAGCCCCCAACCAAGCTGGAGCCTATGCTTGGATTAACATGATTTTGCAACCAGAAATCGCAGCCCAAATCACTCAACGCCTGAATATTTCTACGCCGAATAGCGCCGGATTTGAGCAATTACCAAAAACAATCCAAAACAACACTAATTTGTTTCCGCCAGAGTCACTGTTAAAAAATTGTGAACGTGTTACACCTGTAGGAGAATTTGAAGAGGTTTACGATCGTTATTGGACTCAATTAACTAGCAGTTAAAAGAGTTAGGAGTTAAGAGTACAGACGCGATTAATCGCGTCTGTACAGGAGTTAGGAGTGATTAATTTGGAAAAAAATGATATTTCTCAAATAGAAAAATTGCAGCATCCCGTTAGAAATTGGTTGCAACCCTTGGTATTGCTTGCACCATCTGGGATTTGGTTATTACTTTTGTTGGTGCTGCCAGCTTTGATCATTTTCGAGTTAAGTTTAGTTGCAGATATCCGACCGGGAGATTTGGTTAATCCCAACGGATTCAAAAACTACATCCGAATATTTGACTCCCTTTACGTGCAAGTAATTTGGCGATCGCTATTTTTTGCGTTTGGCACTACGATAATTTGTTTACTTTTGGGTTTCCCCGTCGCCTATTGGATTGCTCAGATAGCACCGCAGCGTTGGCGAAATTTACTGCTATTAGGCTTTGTTCTACCTTTGTGGACTTCTTCCTTACTTCGTTCTTATGCTTGGATTACAATTCTTCGTCCTTCTGGTTTATTAAACAGTTTACTTAGCAATTTAGGCTTGCCTACTTTGCAATTACTTAATCAGAGTCAAGCTGTATTTATTGGTATGAGTTACAGCTTATTACCTTATATGGTTTTAATTTTATATGCTTCTCTCGAAAAGCTAGACAAGCGGTTGCTAGAAGCTGCGGCTGATTTAGGTGCAAATCCGGTGGAAACTTTTTTCCAAGTAACCGTACCGCAAATTTTTTCGGGAATTGCGGCTGCTTCCATGCTTGTATTTATCACAGGATTGGGGGATTTTGTCGATCCAGAATTACTTGGTGGTGCTTCTAGTATGACGGCGGCGCGATTAGTTTATAATCAGTTTCTTGGAGCAACCCAAAATTGGGGATTTGGTTCAGCCTTGAGTATGACGTTAATTTTGCTTGTTAGTATTGCGATCGCACTTTTAATTAAGTTTGGGGAAGCTACACCCAAACGTTAAAATTTTGGTCGCTCATTTATAATAAAGGCATCAAACGCCAGCGAGACAACGGTTATGCTCTCACCCGATCTCAAAAATGCGTTACCAACTACTGATGAACTTCCCTGTTCAGACGATACCCCAGTGGATAACGAAGATCAAAACTTTTTGCCCAATATTTTACTCTTCTTACTTAACTCCATTTGGGCAAATCGCATGGATTGGTACTTCGGAGTAGATATGGGAGTGTATCACACCACAGGAGTAAATCCCAGAGTACCTGTAGTCCCAGATGCTTTTTTAAGTCTGGGAGTAGAACGGAAAAAGGGTGGTAAATCACGCAAAAGTTACGCAGTTTGGGAAGAAAATGGGATAGTTCCAATATTCACATTAGAAATGGTATCCCATACTCCAGGAGGTGAATACGACGAAAAGCTAGACATATATAGAAAACTCGGTGTATTGTACTACGTAATTTATAACCCTGAGTTTTGGCGACGCGACCAACATCAACCCTTGGAAGTGTATAAGTTGCTCAATGGAAACTACCAATTACAAATAGGTGAACCTTATTTGATGCCAGAGGTGGGTTTAGGTATTGGGCGACACCAAACTGTAATTGGCGGCATACAACAGGAGTTTTTATGTTGGTATGACGAGCAAGGAAAGCGCTATTTGACAGATGCAGAACAGGCACAACAAGAGCGATCGCGGGCTGAACAAGAACGGCAAAGGGCTGAACAATTAGCGCAATATTTACGTTCTCTGGGTGTAGATCCAAATAATTTACCTGATAATTCGTAATTCGTAATTAAAAATTGTTAATTATTTTTCACTATAAGTAAATGATCTAAAGCATCTATATTATTGTTAATTAACTCCTTAATTTTAGAGATAAACTCATGCTCTAAAAAAGGTTTAGTTAAGTAAGCTTTTGCACCTAATTCTTTAGCAAGCTGGCGATGTTTTTCAGCGCTGCGAGATGTGAGAATAACTACAGGTATTTTTGCTAAATTCGGGTATTGGCGGAAATTGCTCAATAACTCAAAACCGTTCATTCGTGGCATCTCTAAATCGGAGACGACAACTTGAATTTCAGGATGTAACTGCAATTTTTCTAGAGCTTCTACACCATTTTGAGCTTGTATTACTTGATAGCCAGATTTTTGGAGAGTTAGAGAGAGAGTTTGCCGGAGACTAATTGCATCATCTACTACTAAAACAACTTTTGGTGATTTATAATCTGGCTCTTGGGAATAACTGAGTTGGGTTTCTATAGTTGTTGTAGAAGTCGATGCCGCAAGTAATGGTGTAGATGAAAAAGTATGCCCTGATATTGGTAAAGCTTTTATATTTGACGGAGAAGCTACTGGTAGCGCCCTGATATCAAGTGTTGTTTGTTGGATTTCGCTAGATTTGATCAACAACAAAGCATCAATTACTAAGATGAGATTACCATTAGCTAAACTACTACAACCATAAATGTATTTTGGCGGTGCGATCGCATTTCCTAAAGGTCTGATTACCAGTTCTTGTTCGCCGATTATTTGGTCAACTTCTAAAGCAACCTTTCCCTGATTTCGCTGTAGCAAAAGCACCGGATTCTTTGCTATGTTTTGGTTTTGATTATTTGAAATATTGTATGGAGTCTCATTATTAGTGAATGAACTATTATAATTAATCAACTTTGAAAGGTGACGAAGACTGACCATAGTCTCATCATTATCTATATTCAAATGTAAGACTTTTTTACCTTCAATTTCTTTAATCTGTTGTTCAGAGGGAATCAAGATTTTTTCGATGCTGTCCAACATCAGACCATAAACAACACCTTTGGCTTGAACTAGCATTAACTTCTCTGTAGTCATAGAAAAAGGAATTTTGAGGATGAATATTGTTCCTTGGTTGGGTAAGGATTGAACTGAAATCGAGCCGTTGAGCGCGTGCATTTGAGTACGCACAATATCTAAACCCATACCGCGCCCAGAAATTTCACTTACTTTCTTTGCAGTAGTAAATCCAGGCGAAAATATCAAATCTAAAAGTTCAGGTTCAGCCAGACTAGAAGCATAGTTTCTAGTTTTTTCTTCAGTTTGTATGGGATAAAGTTCGGCAGCTTTTCTGCGAATTCTATCTAAATTCAATCCCTGACCATCATCTCGAACTTCGATAATAGTTTGGCTACCCTGATGATAAGCGCAGATTTCGATTAAACCTTCTTCTGGTTTACCAAGCTCTCGGCGAACTTGCGGAGCTTCAATACCGTGGTCAAAAGCATTACGCACTAAGTGTAACAAAGGATCGTAGAGCTTTTGGGCGATCGCTTTATCTACCAGTACTTCACTACCAGTAAGTTTCAATTCAACAAGTTTGGCATGAACATTCCCCAATTTATTTACCATGTGGGGGAAACGATTCAGAATATTGCCCAAAGGCGACATTCGTGCTTCGACTAAGCTATCTATAATATTAAGAGTTAAATTCTCTTTTTGATCGCTAATTTGAGTAGCTTGTGTCAGAAGCAAGTCAAGAGATTCTGTGGTTTCTTGTAGTTGCAATGTCTCTTCTATTGCTTCATGCAATGTCATGTGAAATTCTGTATATACATCCATTTCTAAAGAGTCAAAATCCACTGCAAAACTTTGCGTTTGTCCTGATGTAATATTTTGTATTTGTAAAGGTAAATCGCGTAACTCATTTAAAGTTGTTTGGTGTCTAGTAAGTTGCTGTACTAATTGCTCAATTATTTCTTTGACTTGTTCATCTTGTAAACTACGCCGTTTTTGGGAAATCAGCAATTCTCCTGCTAGATAATTGAGGTGTTGCAGTCTCTCTGTATCTACCCGAATAAATGAAGGTTGGCGAAAGTTTTTAGTTTGATCGTACTGTGATTTCTCTTCTATTTCTTTGTTGATTTGTGTAGCTATCTCAGGCATGACTTCAATAGCTGTTTCCGAAACGTCTATAATTATCTGCTCGCTGACAGTTAATGAATCAAGCTTTACTGAATAATTATCAGTCTGGGTTGTTACGATTTCAAAAGCAAGATTTTGTCTAGTTTCTTCTCCCCATATTGCTTCTAACAAATTATCAGTTGATTGAGAAGATACAATCTCTTTAATCACTAACAGGTTTTGTAACTTTGGACTATCAAGCCAATTTTTCTCTTCGCTAGTAACAGGAGGATAATTTTTATATTCTTTTGCTAATTTATGAATTTGGTTTTGTAATAATTTAATTGCTGAAAGGTGGCTATCAGATGCTTTCAGAGAATATTGAAACTTTGCAACTGCAAATAGGATAATTAAGATTATGCCACGTCGATAAATACAAAGACTTTGACTATATTCTTCATCCTGAACAAAATCAAGAAAGTCTTTCAGCCAGTTTTCGATATAATTAAGCAGATTTTTTGTTTCTAAGTTGGGAACTAGTAAAGTCAAACTGAGTTCCGCTTCTGGTATTTGCATCTGGTGATTAAACCAGCCATAAATGTAGCGAATTACTTTTAAATAAAACTTGGCAGTTTTTGGTTTTACAGATTCGCTCTTATTGTTATCAAATGTAGTGAGAAACTGATAAAATTGTTCTTCATCAATGATAAATTTATCAGTGAATGAATTATTTACTAATTTTTCAGATAACTCATTATTTTCCACTACTGCGAGTTTTCGTAAACCTGATGAAGGTTCTCCACCAGATGTGCGATCGCCTTCTAATACTAATTTTTTTGCTTGTTGTAAATCTGCAAGGGCAATTTCTGCAATTTGCTGTACCTGACTGGGATTTGCTTGCAATGCTGAGAGAATAGTTTGGGAAATTTCTCCCAATCCAGGTAAATTTAGAGATTCTGCCAAGCCCAGAAATACTTCAGCTTGAGAGTGTAAAAACTCGATAAATTCATCATTATTTGGTGGATTATTAATAACGTCAGCAATACTGTTTAGACGTTGTTCTACTCCTACTTCAAAAACAGATTGCACAATATCAAACCCCAATTCTTCAGAAGTGGGAATATGAGATTCAGCACCAAATGCATCACCCAGCTTTTCTTGCAACTGCGCGAATACTGAAGTTGCTCGATGAAGCAGTTCTTCATCATTAACAGTACTCCCTATTAATTCAGTATTTAATGCTATACTCAAACACTCATAAGCTTGTAATAAAAGTGTTTGTAATTCTGCATCAACTACCACTTTTGGGTTGTATAAAGCCTTAAATACATCTTCTAAAAAATGGGCGATCGTCTTAATTAATTCTAGCCCAACGTTAGCTGCACCACCTTTCAGTGTATGAGTAGCTCGCATTAGATTGTGAATTTTAGCAATACTATAATCTTCCGACAAGCTAAATAGTTCTTGTTCAATAATTGTGACTAATTCTGGGGCTTCAGCTAGAAAGTAGATGTAACCTTGTTGGCGAATTTCCTTATCTGTAATCATATTTTAGATTTTTGATTTTAAATTTTGGATTTTAGATTTGTTGCGTAAAGTTTTAATTGATGCAACTGTCATTGCCAGAATTCCGGTATTTTCTAACATCAAGCTTTTCACTTTTTCCAGTGGTAATAAACCAACCTCAACAACAAGTTCCATCCAATAAAGACTTTCATCGGCTTCTTCCTCTACCAAACTGAGTTTAGCAATGACATCGGCGGTTGACTTACCACGACAAGCTGACCGATAGTTAGCTCCCACAGATGTTGCTGAACGGATTAGCTGCTTGCCAATTACATCTGCCGTTCTGCTCTGTGGGAGAGCTTCTACTAAGCGGATTGCTCGCAATGCTAGCTGCTTTGTTCTCCGCTTAAAATCCTCCTCATTCATAATCCAAAATCCAAAATCTAAAATCTAAAATTCATTTGACTTTAAACTTACTAGCAGTTGTTAATAACTCTTGCGCCATTCCTGATAGCTCTTGGAACACGGTAGCAATTTCTTGAGATTCAGCAAAAGTTTTATCGGCAATTTCTGCGACATCTTGCATTGATTTAGTGACTGTTACAGATTGCGCCATTTGTTTTTGAGTCGCTGCGGTAATTCGCTCGATTAGCTGACTAATTTCGGCAGTCGCAGAAACGATCGCATTTAAGTTTTGGCGAGTGTCACTAACAAGATTTGTACCTTCTACTACCTGCTGAATACCAGTTTCCATCGCTACTGCAACTTCTCCGGTTTCTGCTTGAATCTCCTGAACTAATTTTTCAATTTCGATGGTTGCTGCTGCTGATTGGCGAGATAAAGAACGGACTTCATCAGCCACAACTGCAAAGCCTTTGCCATATTCACCAGCACGAGTAGCTTCAATGGCTGCATTCAAAGCGAGTACGTTTGTCTGTGTGGCAAAATTACCAATCAAATTCACGACTTTGGAGATTTTTTGCGAAGATTCGCTGAGGCGTTTAATCTTTTTGCTGGTTTGAGCAACGGTTTCACGAATTCCTTGGATTGCTTTTACAGTTAGGTTCATGGCAGTATCGCCAGACTCTACAGTTTGATTGGCTTTTTGCACTGCTAGTTGTACTAACTCAGCATTCGCTACTACAGCTTGAGTAGAGTCCACCATTTGTTGAATGTCACCTAAAGCTGCGGTAATGTCCTCAGACTGTTGTTGTGCTAGATTGGTTAGTCCCGCTAATGAAGACTCGCTATTGCTAGAAGTTTGGGCAACTTGTTGAGCAGCCCCTTGTACTTGAACAACAATTTGCCGCAGTGCTTGCAGAGTATTATTGTAAGCATCAGCGATCGTGCCTAGTTCGTCTTCTGTAATCGGTGCGCGTACTGTTAAGTCGCCGTTGAGAGCGGGTCTAAGGGCTTTTAAGAGTTGAATAGATCGTTGTTGTAGTAACTCCTTGGCTGCCTTTTCTCGTGTTGCTGCTTCTGCTAATTTTGCTGACTGCGCTTGTACTTGTTGCAAATATTCGGTATGTTGTAATGCCAATCCTAATTGGCTGCCAATACGTGCTAACAAAGTAACTTCTGATTCTTCCCAATCACGAGTTCCCGAATTCTGATAAGCTGCCAGCAATCCCCACAATTGTTCGCCAGCAAATACAGGAACAATTACATAAGCTTTGGCTTCAAATTGCTCTAAAACTTCAATGTGGCAAGGAGAATGACCTACCTGATAGATATCATTTACAACAAAGTTTTCCCCTTGAGCATATCGACCTCCTTGAGTTTCTTGTAAGTGGGTATCTTCCCAGACAGTTTTGATATCGGGGCCTACCAGTTTTACCCAAAGATGACCTGCTGACTCGGCGACAAATTCACCACTCCAGTTAGGATTGAAGCGATACACTGCGACGCGATCGCATCGCAGTAATTGTCTGACTTCTTGAGTAGTTGTTTTGAAGATTTCTTCTACATCTAAAGATTGGCGGATGCGGTTACTGATCTTGGTAACAGCTTTCTCTTGTTCTGCTATTTGAGCTAGTTTCTCAGATTTAACTCGCACTAATTCCAAATAGTCTATCTGTGATTTAGCTAAACTAAATTGCAAGCTAGTCTGAACCAAAAAGTTCACTTCCCAGCTTTGCCATTCACGGGAGCTAGAGTTTTGATAAGCTGCCAGCAATCCCCACAATTTATCCCCAAAAAATATCGGAACAATGATATAAGCTTTGGCTTCAAACTGCTCTAAAATCTCAATATGGCAGGGAGCTAGGCCTACTTCATAAATGTCATTAACGACAAAGTTTTCACCTCTGACATACCGACCTCCCTTAGTTTCTTGCAAGTAGGTATCATCCAAAACGGTTTTAATATCAGGGCCTACCAGTTTTGTCCAACCAGTACTCACAGACTCAGCCACAAATTCACCACCCCAGTCAGGGTTAAAACGATAGACAGCAACGCGATCGCATTGTAGTGATTGACGCACTTCTTGAGTGGTTGTTTTGAAGACGCTTTCTACGTCTAAAGATTGTCTGATGCGGTTGACTATCTTAGTGAAAACTTTCTCTTGTTCAACTATTTGAGCTAGTTGGTTAGATTTTTTCTGCACTTGTTCGAGATATTCCGCTTGTGAGATAGCTACACCAAATTGCAACCCAATTTGAGTTACAAAGGTTTCTTCCCAAGGTTGCCAATCACGAGGCCCAGAATTTTGATAAGCTGCTAACAAACCCCATAATTTTTCTCCAGCAAATATGGGTGCAATAATGTAAGCCTTCATTTCATACTGCTCTAAAATGTCAATGTGACATTGAGAATGGCCCATTTGATAAATGTCATTAACTACAAAGCTTTCACCCTTGGCATAACGTCCTCCTTGAGTGTCTTGTAAGTGAGTATCTTCCCAGACCATGTAAAAATCAGGGCCGACCATTTTTATCCAGCCATTACCCACTGACTCAGCAACAAACTCACCACTCCAGTCAGGTTTGAAGCGATAGACACCGACGCGATCGCATTTTAGTAATTGGCGTACTTCTTGAGTAGTTGTTTGAAAAAGCTTATCAACATTTGATACCCGCAGAATTTTGTCGATGACTTTAGCTACCGATTTTTTTGCTAGTAGCCGCTGTTGCTGTTCTTTTTGGAATTCAAAGCTTTGTAATTTGTAAATCAGTTCTGTTGTCAGTTGAGATAGTAGGCTAATTTCTACTTCTTGCCACTGCCGCTTTGAGTAGCAATTATTGACTGCTAGTAAGCCCCACACTTTACCTTCTACTACAATCGGTAAACTCAAACTAGCTTTAATTTGAAATTTATCTAGCAGTTGCTTTTGATAAGGGGTAAGTTGAATCTGATTGATATCGTCAATAACTACAGCTTCTACATAGTCTTGATTGGTATATAGACCAAAAATAATTCCGGGAATATTTTCGCCTAAAGTTGGAGTCCAACCTAATGTTCTTGATTCGGCTAAAACATTACCTGATTCTCGCGAAGTAAACTGATAAATTAAGGCGCGATCGCAGCCAATCTTTTCTCTAATTTGTGCTACAGTAATTTTAAGTAATGTATCAATGTTTGGGGCTTGGCGCATGTGAGTTGCGATATCTTTCATCTGTCGCCGCCAAGTTTTAAATTCTTGAGCGATCGCACTTAACAAAGACATTTCACTACTAGCAATATTTGCTATATTAGCGTTACCATTCTGATTTTCTAATTCAGAAATTAAATGATCGTTATCATGGCTGTTGTTATACAAAAATGTCATTTGATTAAACCTCAAAATTGTGATGGGTAATAAATGAATATGTGGCAAGCGATATTTATCTGGTATTTGCTGATTAAAAATTAGGAGTTTTCAAAAATTATATCTTACTAAATATTCAATTATGAATCCCCCATGCTGGAGCTTGAAGAATAGTTTTCGCATCCAAATTAAAAATTATATTCTCTGAATCATTAATAAAGTATCCCTGTAAAAAAGGTGATAGTTTAGGATAAAATAATTCAGCAGTTACAGGTTTCATTTCTTTAGTATCTAGCCATTCAATATCTATTAGCTGTCGTACCAAAAGTCCCAAATACTTACCCTTATTTTCCAGAACAATTGCCATCATTTTTGAAAGTAAATTTGGCCCTTGCGAAATAGGAGGATAACCTAACATTGCCTCTAAATCAACTAACCAAAGCATCTCACCACGCCAGTTATAAATACCTAAAATGCTGCTTGGCATCTGAGGAACACCACATACTTCTGGTAATGATACTTGCAAAACTTCTGTGATGTGTTGTAGAGAAATGACGGCTGTATCACTTACTCCCAAATTAAAACTTAAAAACTTTTGCTGGGTTTCCAAAGCTATCGATCCTTTGTCCTTGATGATTTATCTCTAGCCACTATTTGCATTTATTGTTGATTTTTGGAGATATTCTATCTAAAAAATAGTAACTTCTATGATTTGTTGACTTATGAGATTTTTACTAATTAAGTAATCGCTTTAAAATTACCACTAGTTCGTCGCGATCGATCGGTTTTGATAGATAACCATCAGCGCCCAACATATTACCCCAAATTTTATCTACATCACTATTCTTTGTAGAGCAAAAAACCACAGGTATCTTGCTAGTATCGGGATTATTTTTTAGTTCTCGGCAAATTTCAAAGCCACTTTTCCCTGGTAAAATTACATCGAGAAATATTAAATCTGGCTTATTTTTATCTATTTTGTCTTGAGCCTCTTCACTACTAGTGGCACTAATCACAGAATAACCTGCCTGTTGCAAGTAACGGCTGATTATTTCCATATCTGTTAAGCCATCTTCAACAACTAAAACAGTATTCATGGCAATTACTCGTTAACTTTTTCTCAAAGTGTAAACAAAATATACAAATCCTCAATGATTCCTCAAAAAGACATGGAAGGGACTAGAGACTAGCCCTAACCCCTTTGCCCTAACCAATATTTCACAAATCAAATAGGACTGCTATAAATACAAAAAATTGTATTTGTTTAATTTTGATTCAATCTTTATTTATCAACCTCAGAAAAAGTACGTAAGAAACATTATTTTAGATAAAATTTTTAATATAAAATAGTTTGATAAACTAATTTAAACTTTCAAGCTTGGATTGAATTTTCAAACTTGAAACATGATTGATAACGAAAAAATTAAAGGTGATTTTATATATAAAATTCCAACCTAGTTGACAAATAAATAATTTGAACAATAGACTTCATCTAAAGTTTTTTAACCTCAATAACTTAATTCTTACTGAGGTATAAAAGTCTCTAAATTTTGAGGAATAATTCAAAACCAAAAATTACTTCTAAGTCTCTCTAATTACAAACCTCTAAACTAGACTTTCTCTTATCGCTGGATACGCTTTGTGTAGGTAAATATTTACGTATTATACTCATTACCTTATCAGCCACTACAGGTTTAGTGAGAAAATCTGTAGAACCAACTACTTTGGCACGAACTCTATCTAAAAGGCCATCACTGCCTGTTAATATAATTATTGGTGTGTTAGAAAAGGTAGATATTCGTCGTAGCTGAGTACAAATTTCGTAACCACTAGCAACTGGCATAATTAAATCCAAGAAAATCAGGTCTGGTTTATCCTGAATCAGGGTTGGTAGAGCTTGTACAGCATCTTGAATTTTGATAAATCTCAATCCATTGGAAGTGACAATATCCTCTACCATTTTGCATACTTGAGGGCTATCATCGACGCAAGCTACTAGTGGAGCAATTCGCTTTTTTGCTTGGGTGGTAGTAGAGTTATTATTAACTTCAGTAATTCTTAAAGGCAAATCAGGTACTTCTATCAATTCGATGATTCCTTTAAGGATATAAGGAAGCAATGAACGGGTCAGTGGCAATACACTTTGCTTCATTTTCATGGCTAAATCTCGTAGAGTGAATTTGCCATTGATTAAATTCACAAAGTTTTTGTAGACAGATGGACTTACCATCTGCTCAAGTTGTTCTGGTCGTCGTAGAATTGGTGCTAAGTCAGGAGAAAAATTTGCTAAACCTGCCTCTGACCAAATTTTCCATGAGTCTTGCATGTGCTTTACAGACATTTCTGAACTCGTGAAGCTCATTGGGGTTTCTAAGATAACTTCTTGGTTGCGATTGCAACTTAGAGAAGCAAAGTTTCCTTGCAAAGCTAGGTCAAATAATAGTTCTGCTATTGTATTTTCCGCAATAGATTGAATCTGTTCTCTCTGAATTTTCTGTTTTTTATAAAATACTTCTATCAGTTTATAGTCCCAGTAATCAATTGATAGGTCTTGCATCGGTAACTGCAACTTATCAACATCAATCTGGGGACAATTCTGGGCTATATGTCTACGCCAACGTCGGAAGGGATGAGTTCCTCCTGTTGCCCAAACTATCCGTCCCAGTCGATAGTAAAAAGTCCATTGGCTGCCCTTGGAACTCTTAATATTTAATTTGCCATTGTATTGCAACTGAGTACAAGTTTTAAATTCATTTACTAGGTTATTTGAAATAAGTTCTTGATGGGGCATAGTTTGTTCCTTTTATTAAAAAGCTAGCTATTAAAAACCAATACTAGTAGAGCACAGCGTAAATCTACCTACCATCTCAATTAACCAGACAAGTTTCTTAAGTCACTTGTTAAAGGTAGGCAACACTTATGTCATAGTGTTCTAGCTATATAGCGATTGGCAGATAATGTGAATCAGTGCAAATGGATTTGGTATATAGCAGTCTAAATCAAGATTATTAAAAGCAAAGCAGATGTAAAAATGGCAAAACTATTGCTAGTAAAGAATTTATCTAGTATAAAGTCTTTATTGGCAGAGTTTACTTTTCTGCTAATATTTATGACTAAAGTAGGTTGCCATTATTGACATCATAGTGTATTAAGATATCATTTTAATAATTTTCATATAGAATCATATCCGTATAAGTTCTGAATTTTTGTTTAAAAAAGTAGAGAGTTGTGCTTTAGATTATTGAGATTGACAATAGAGGTTAAAAATATTTATTTAAATTTACTATTCTTAATTATTAGAATGAATGTCAACTTTTCTAGGGAATATTGTTCTTAAAAAAAGGCGTGCTACAAAAACAAGTAGCAGCCATATTACAAAGTATTTGTATTTATTTAGAAAATTTATTCAAGGTTGCTTGTGGTTTTGATAGCTGACAACAGCTGCCCTGAGATTACTTTGGTGTTCTGAAAGAAGGCGATCGCCCTCGTCTTTTTCCAAACCAGTCCAGTGCATCAATAACGCCAGCTTAACCCATTTACCACTACGTTCTAGTAAAAAACCAGCAGCTTCCCGACTTAAACCTGTGAGGTCTTGCAAAATTCGCAAAGCGCGATCGCGTAATTTTTGATTTGTTACTGCTACATCCACCATGCGATTGCCATAAACTTTGCCTAGTTTAACCATTACGCCGCTAGAAAGAATATTTAAAGCTAATTTAGTAGCTGTACCCGCTTTCAGGCGAGTTGAACCGGCGATTATTTCTGGCCCTGTTAATAAGCGAATGTCAATATCGGCATCAAAGCTAACTTGTTCAGCAGGAACACAGGCGATAAAAATAGTTATGGCTCCTCGCTGACGAGCAGCATGAAGCGCACCGTGGACATAAGGCGTTGTCCCACCAGCGGTAATGCCAACTACGACATCTAATTGGGTAACGTGCCGCCCAGCGATCGCCGCTTCACCATCTTCAATACTGTCTTCTAAATCTTCAGAACTGCGTACTAGTGCGCCAGCACCACCAGCAATAATCCCCTGTACCAACTCTGGGGGTGTACAAAAAGTAGGTGGACACTCAGCAGCATCTAAAACCCCTAACCTACCACTTGTACCTGCACCGATATAAAATAGGCGTCCTCCGTGACGCAAACGCTCTGCGGTGCGCTCAATTGCCTCTGCTAACTGAATTCTCGCTGCTGCAACTGCTGCGACAGCCTTTTGGTCTTCGTCATTAAACAACTCCACCAATTCTAGGGAACTAAGCTGGTCTAAGTTCAGACTATTAGGATTGACCAGCTCAGTTAAAAGATGCCCGCGTTCTTGCAAATTTGTCATTTGTCATTTGTCCTTTGTCATTTGTCATTTGTCTTTTGTTCTAGCCTACGCCGCCCTTTCTTTGGGCATCTATCTATGTCCGTTGTCATTAGTCAGTTAGCGACCAATGGCTAATCACCAATGACTAATGACTAATGACTAATGACTAATGACTACTTACAACAATCCTTCCAATTTGCGACGCATCTTTTCTAATTCAGAATCAGACAATTCTGGTTCTTCTAGCGGCTGTTGATTGAGAGGGAAAGTGTCTTCAACAGTATCCTCCTTCTGGGCATCTTCTTGCCAGTCAGTTTTTTCGACGTTAAGTTCTGGGGGAGTTACAACTAAATTGCTGTTTTCTGGGATGATTTCCCATTCATATCCAGCACTTTCGCAAAATTCCTTGATTTCTTCAGCATCCATCGGCTCCGGTGTCGGCGCGGGGAAATCCTGAGCTTCTAGCATCAGGGCAAAGCGCGTCGCATCGTCTTCTGACTCGAACATCAGAATTTTATTGCGTAGCTTGCCGCCTTCGGCATCGCCTTCCCGAATCGTGTGAATCCCCTCATTTTCCGTTCGAGCATTAAAAATTAACACAAAAACACGCATTGGTGTAATCATCTGTCCTTTTTAAGGTTTATTCATATTAAAGTTCGAGATTGTGCCTCAAGGAAAGTCACAGGAATAATTTTCACTCTATTCAGATTTTCCTGAAAACGCCAATATTATTAAGCATAAGTATTGGATCGATAAAATACCGTAACTCAACCAATGGGGTCTTGGGTTTAGTTGGCGTATCCTGGAAATGGCATACTGAACCAATGTGCCAGTTAATGCTTGTGTGTGCCAGCGAGATCCGGCGATTAATACAGTGAAAGCAAATGACTAAATCTACCAATCAAGATATTCATTCCCCCTCCCCTATCCGCAAACGTTTGTGGTTGCTGGTGTTGAGCCGGGGTAGCATTGCCTTGAGTGGACTTTTGCTGTTAGGAGTTCTCGTTGGTATTTGGCGGTTGTGGACTTTTGTCCAAACAGAGTTAACGCCGTTGGCACAACAAAGTTTGACTACTACACTCAACCGTCCGGTAAAACTGGGAAGAGTCACACAATTTTCGTTGACAGGAGTACAGTTTGGGGCTTCAGCTATCCCAGCCACACCCACAGATGCAGATCGGGCCACAGTCGAATCTGTAGAGGTGGGTTTCGATCTGTTACAACTAATTTTTAATCGCCATCTAAAGCTAGATGTAACCTTAGTCAACCCAGATATTTACATTGACCAGGATGACCAAGGGCGTTGGGTTTCCACTACCATTACGTCGTCAGGTGGAAGCAGTGCAATTAAAACCGATTTGGACTACCTGCGGTTTCGTAATGCCAAGCTGGCCTTGATGCCGGATGAGAGAGTAGAGGGAGATGAGGGGGTAGAGGAGCAGGGGGGCAGCACTTCTCTACGAGAGGCTGCGCCAACGGCTACGCTCAGTGACCGGGGAGCAGCACTTCGGCTACGCTCAGTGACCGGGGGGCAGGGGGGCAAGGGAGAATACCCAAATTCTAATTCAGTACTGGATAAACGCCCTGCTACCGCTAACAACACTCAGCAATTGCCGGTGCTATTTTCTCAACTCAATGGTTCTGCTCAACTTTTAGCAAATAATCAGTTGATCCGGTTTGAAGTCGGGGGTCAAGCAGACAGTGGTGGTAATATTTCCATTCAGGGAGAGACACGTTCTAAGGTGCTAGCAGGGACTTTCCAGGTGCAAGCACAAGATTTTTTGGCTGAGAATATTACTCGGTTGATTAAGTTACCAATTAACTTACAGGCGGGTCGAGCCAATGGCGATTTGTTAGTTCGGTTGACACCAGGACAGCAAACTCTATTGTTTGGCAACGCTACTGTGCAAGGGGTAACGCTGCAAATACCCAAAGTCCCGCAACTGTTGAGCAATAGTCAAGGAAACCTCCACTTCCAAGGAACAGAGTTGCAGTTAAATAATGTGACTAGCAACTACGGCAAAATTCCTTTAGTGGCTACGGGAATCGTCGACACGAAATCAGGCTTGAAGTTGGCAGCGCGTGTAAATGCGGTGAGTTTGGCGAATGCCCAAGAGACTCTCAAGGTAAAATTACCTGTAGCGATCGCTGGACAAGTACAAGCTTCTTTGCAAATTACCGGATCGACAAAAGAGCCAATACTCTCCGGCTCAGTTGCCACAATCCGAACTGCCAGAATTGACAAAGTTGATTTTAATAGCATCAGTAGTAAGTTTGAGCTTGCTACTAGTTCCTCTTTAATTACCTTAAAAGATATTCAAGGTAAAGCCAAAGTTGGTGGTGATATCACGGGCGCTGGTACAATTAGACTTGGTAAAAGCCCACGACTGGATTTAAATTTCGCTGCCAAGAATGTTCCAGGGGATGCGATCGCCAAAGTCTACGAAACAACACCTACCTTTCAAATCGGCAATGTCTCTGCTACAGCTCAACTAACTGGCGCTCCTACCAATGTCCAAACCGTGGTACAGTTCCAAGCTCCTAATGGAACTTACCCCGGAACTGGTGAAGTTGCGATCGCTCCAAATCGCACCGTCTCTTTCCGTAATGTGGCTCTGAATATAAGTGGTGGTACAGTTCGGGCAACTGGTAGTTATGCCAATGAGCGTTGGCAAGCTCTGGCTGTTGCCTCTGGGGTAAAATTAGAACCCTTTGTAGACAAAAGTCAACTGCAAAATGTCTCTTTGGCTGGGGCACAATTCAATGGTCGTCTCATCCTCTCAGGCAGCACAGCACCATTTGAAATTGCCACAATTCGCAGTGATGGTGCAGGAGTTCAAATTGGTGGCGGCACAGTTGCAGTTTCTAATATCCAACTGCAAAACCAAAGTTTCTCGGCTCAACTGGTAGCTAATGGCGTGCGGTTGGGACAAATATTGAAACAGTCTCCCCCAGCTTTAGATAATCCTTTAACGGGAACGTTTCAAATCGCAGGTAGCAGAGATGATTTCAGCCTGAAAACCTTCCGTGGCAGTGGTGAGGGTCGCCTTGCTATTGGCAAGGGTACGGTTACAGCCTCTAATATCCAAGTGGCAAATGGTGTATATCACGCACAAGTTCAGGCTAAGAATGTGCCTGTGCAGCAGTTGGCAAAAGTACCAAAGCAATTTCAAGGGGCGTTAACTGGTAAGTTCGATGTAGCGGGTTCTGTTGATTCTTTTAAACCACAAACGATCCAAGCCAACGGTCAGGCGCGGATAAATGTTGCAGGTGGAACTATTACAGCCTCTAATATCCAAGTGGGTAATGGTGTATACCAGGCGCAAGTTCAGGCAACCAATGTACCTGTGCGGCAGTTGGCAGCAGTACCACCGCAGTTTGGAGGGAAGTTAACTGGTCAAGTAAACGTGGCGGGTTCTGTTGAATCCTTCCAACCGCAAACGATCCAAGCCAACGGTCAGGGGCGGATAAATGTTGCGGGTGGAACTATTACAGCCTCTAATATCCAAGTGGGTAATGGTCTATACCAGGCGCAAGTTGAGGCAACTAATGTACCGTTACAGCAGTTAGCAGCAGTACCACCACAGTTTCGAGGGACGTTAACTGGTCAAGCAAACGTGGCGGGTTCTGTTGATTCTTTCCAACCACAAACTATCCAAGCTAACGGTCAGGGACGGCTGGATGTTGCGGGGGGAACGATCGCAGCCTCTAATATCCAAGTAGCTAATGGTCGCTATCAAGCTGTCGTCGATGCTGCCGGTGTGGAATTAAATCGGCTCAATCAGCAATTACGAGGTCAGTTT
Source organism: Nostoc sp. DedQUE07 (assembly GCF_034530975.2). Classification (NCBI taxonomy): domain Bacteria; kingdom Bacillati; phylum Cyanobacteriota; class Cyanophyceae; order Nostocales; family Nostocaceae; genus Nostoc; species Nostoc sp. DedQUE07. The sequence goes on from NZ_JAVRCC020000031.1 coordinate 47,783, forward strand.
GGCGGTCAATTGCAATTAGCCGGTACGCTTGGATCGTCCAAATTAGCTGATGTGCGTGCAGCTGGACAGGTGCAATTATCTCAAGGTATTCCTGGTCTAGAGCGACCTCTGACGGCTGCGATCGCTTGGAGTGGTGAAAGGCTGACCATTGAGCGAGCAACTGCTCCCGGTTTAAGTGTGACTGGTAACATATTAGCCAATGCAAAATCAGCAGGGATACCGGAAATTACTGCCCTAAATCTCAACGTCCAAGCGCAGAATTACAACTTAAAACAGTTACCGATCAATCTTCCTAATCAGGTTGCTGTGGCGGGAAATGTAGATTTTAATGGTCAAATCACAGGTAAACTGCCCTTACCAAATGTCGTAGGGCAAATCAACTTACGAGACTTGGTTGTTCAAGATATTGCTTTTGAGCCGTTGTTAACTGGAAACATCGATTCAGCGCAGGGACGTGGGTTGAGTTTAAACTTGGCAGGTAATAGCGATCGCTTGAACTTCAATTTAGATGCCAATAATCGCCCGAAATCTTTCTTAGTTAAGTGGCAGCAAGCATCAGCCACAGGTAATGTTCAAGGAAATGATTGGGCGCTGAAACTTGCCAATTTCCCCTTACAAATATTGAATTTGACGCCGCCACCGATTACTCGCCTGGGTGCTGGTAAGATAGCTGGGTTGTTAACTGGGGATTTGCTGTTTAATCAGCAGACATTGGCAACAACGGGGAATTTAGCGATCGCAAATCCACAAATTGGCCGGGTTAAAGGCGATCGAATAGCTGCTCAATTCCGCTACAGTGACGGTAAAGCTACACTCACTAGTAGCGAATTTGTCAAAGGAAAAAGTAGCTACGCCCTTGTCGGTACTGTGGCTCAAAGCCCTAAAGGGCCTAAATTACAAGGTAAATTGAACGTCAAACAGGGTGAGATCCAAGATGTTCTAGCTGTAGCAAAGGTATTTGATTTACAAAATTTGCCAGGTGGTTCGGCAGAAATTTACGGCACCGCAGCGGATCTGACTACCAACCCCCAAGGAACGCCAAATGAACCCTTATTAACCCAAATCCAACGGTTTTCTGAAATTGAAGCTTTGCTGGCAGAACAGGAAGAACAGCGACTTAATTCCACTCCAATACCAGATTTGGCAGACTTAAAGGGGACTTTCAATGGGGAAGTGGCTGTAAATACAGCTACAGCCAATGGATTATCAGTGGATTTTAATTTGAACGGACAAGATTTTGCCTGGGGTAAAAAGGAAGAACGAAATCGTTTTTATACTGCCGATCGAGTGATTGCCGAAGGTAACTTTGAAAATGGTGTTTTGAGTTTGCGACCATTACGAATCCAGTCTAAAAACAGACTGATTGCCTTTACAGGTAACGTTGGTGGTGATGAACAATCTGGTCAGTTGCGGGTGAATAATTTTCCGGTACAACTATTGAATAATGTTGTCAAACTACCAGTTGGAATCACAGGTAATCTTAACGGTACAGCAGCTTTAGCAGGCAGCATTGCTAATCCCCAAGCTAGAGGGGAATTGCAAATCACCGAAGGAATATTAAATCAGAGCAAAATAGAGTCAGCAAGAGCAAGTTTCAGCTATGCCAACGGACGCTTAAACTTTGGTAGTACTGTAGCAATTGCTGGCCCAAAACCTGTTGATATTACTGGCAGCATCCCTTATAAATTACCTTTTGCTTCCGTCGCACCAGACAGCGATCAAATCAGTTTGGATATGAAGTTAGAAAACGAGGGATTGGGGCTGTTAAACGCATTGAATAATCAAGTGTTATTTGAGAAAGGTGAAGGAGAAGTAGACTTGAAAGTGCGGGGAACATTGCAAAAACCCCAAGTACAGGGAATTGCTACTGTCAATGATGCTACTTTTTCAGCCCAGGCTTTGCCACGTAAGCTGAGAGGTGTCACAGGTAGAGTTCTGTTTAATTTTGACAGCATCTTAGTAGAAAATCTTCAAGGTAGATTTAGCCGTGGGACGGTAAAAGCCGCTGGTGAAATTCCCATTTTCAACAATGAGAACGTAACTATCAAAAATCCCCTGACTGTTAATCTCGATCAGTTAGCGTTGAATCTCAAGGGACTTTACCAAGGAGGCGCTAGTGGCAATTTGCAGATTACTGGTTCTGCCCTTAACCCCATAATTGGCGGTAGAGTAGATTTATTTGATGGTAAAGTATTGCTGGCAGAATCTACCAACGCTACGACATCTGAAAATGGTAGTATTGGCGTATCACCTACAAAAGATAATAAGCAGAGCAAATCTGAAATTGGAAATAGCACGGGAAATACTAACGCCAGATTTAATAATTTAGATTTGGAACTAGGTAAAAACGTCCAAATTACCCGTGACCCTATTCTCAACTTTCGTGCCAGCGGTAATCTCATCGTTAACGGCTTAATTAATCAGCCAATACCCGATGGTACCATCCAGTTAGAAAAAGGAGGGGTAAATTTATTTACTACCCAATTTAACCTTGCTCGTGGCTATAAACACACCGCAACTTTTAGTCCTTCTCAACCCCGCGACCCCAACTTAGATATTCGGCTATTTGCCAAAGTACTAGATGTAACTCAAAGTAATGACTTCAGCCGAGTAAATTCTACAGGTTTATCAGCGTTAGAGAGTGTTCGAGTCGAAGCTACTATCAACGGTTTAGCTAGCAAACTAAATGAAAATTTAGAATTAACAAGTAGTCCATCACGTAGTCAAACCGAAATTGTTGCTCTTTTAGGAGGCGGATTTGTAGACACCCAAGGACGTGCAGACAGTACTTTAGGCCTGATTAACATCGCAGGTTCGGCTGTGTTTAACAATTTTCAGTCAGCTTTTAACCAAATTGGGAGTACCTTTGGCTTAAGCGAACTGCGGATATTCCCTACCGTTATTTCTGAGAATCCCGAAGCTGGAAGAAGCAATTCAACTTTAGAATTAGCAGCGGAGGCTGGGGTTGACATTTCTTCCAAAATATCCGTTTCCAGTATTAAAATTTTGACAACAAACGATCCCTTCCAATGGGGTATTAATTACCGGATAAACAATGAATTTCGCGTGCGTGCCTCCACTAACTTAACCGATGACAGTCGTGCTGTAGTGGAATATCAAAAGCGATTTTAAATAAATCTCTTCAATTACGAATTACTTCCTGTTCCCTCTTCTCCTTGCTTCTCAACAGCTTGTCGTACCTGTTTAACATCCAATTCTAATGCTTCAGCAATTTGCTCTATACTTAAACCCAACTTAAGTAGACGGGGTATAGTATTGAGTTTTGTTTCTTTGCGAACCTCTTCTTTTACTTCCTGCTTTGTTTCTTCTTTTACTTCCTGGTAAAATTTAGTTTGTCTCCAGTCGGTTAATCCAAACATTGCTTCTAACTCCTGTTGACTTTTGTTTACAAATTTGTAGATAAGCATTCTCTCTACTAATTCTAAAAGATTGCTACGGTTAGCTTCATCCGTTTGTTGTACTTGTTTTATCAAGTTTTTCGCTTGCTGTACGGCTCGATCTTCGGCTGCAACTACTAACTTAATTATGCCTAGCCCAATCGAAGATGATGGTACATTATCTAATTCGTCTAAATAAATTATACGAATTTGCTGTGGAGCTAATGATGTTTGATAAATGAATGGTATACCTGGATCGAGATTACGTTGAGCAAAAAGTAATACTGCTTGCCAGCGACGTTGAGGTTTATATTGATTGATATAGAGGAAAGCTTCTGTGATTATTCGCCAGTAAATATCATCATCGCGCTGAAACTGTACCTCAACAAAATAGATTGTGTCTTCTGGGTAGTCAGGTTTGGGTAAGAATAAGCCATCGATACGACGTGCTAGTTCTTTGATTTCTACTGAGGTAAATTGGTAGTGTAATGCTAAAGCTTGCGATTGTTCCAAAAGTTCAAATAACACACCTGGAAGAGTTTGGAATAAGGTGTAAAAAATCGTGTCTGTTTTCATGCACTCTCGATATTTGAATATTTTCAGATTATCGGGGCTGAGAGAAGATGATTTTTCTAAATTTATTAAATTGTGATATCATCACCTTGCCGATTAATAGCTAATCGCAAAATTGATAATCCTAAAATTATCAAAAATAGCACTAAACCAATCGTGCAAGCATAGCTAATTTCCAAGTTATTGAAAGCTTGCTCATATAAATAGTAAACAATCGTTTTTGAGCTACTGAGTGGGCCTCCTTGAGTCATAATGTAGACTTCTTCAAACACTTTGGTCGCAGAAATAGCCGAAATTACTGCCACTAAGGCTAAATATGGCTTCATTAAAGGTATGGTAATATCCCAATGTTTGCTGATACCATCAGAGCCATCAATGGCTGCGGCTTCGTACACATCAGCGGGAATTGATTGCAACCCCGCTAAATAAATCACCATGTAGTAGCCTAATCCTTTCCACACGGTGACAGCCATGACGCTGGCAAGAGAAATTGGTACAATGCCAAAAATTTTTGCTGGGCTAGTTAGCCAAGGAATACCTTCTGGAAAAATACCTAAAGCTTTAAATAACTGATTCAGTAATCCGTTTTCTGCATACAGCCATTTCCAAGCTATTCCCGCAACCACCATTGAAATTACTACTGGAGTGTAGTACGCTGCTCTAAACCAATTCATTCCCCGCAGTTTCTGATTTACCAAAATTGCCAGTACTAAGGGAGCGATTACTAAAATTGGTACTACACCTACAAGATATAAAAAAGTGTTTTCCAAAGTTTTCCAAAAAACTGCATCCTTCCAAAGCTTGAGAAAGTTGGCGAAACCTATCCATTGTGGCGGCTGGGCAATGTCTTCATAACTGGTAAAGCTGAGGTAAAAGGCTTGCAATGCAGGCCAAAAGACAGTTAAGCCTAAAAGAACTAAGGCGGGTAGTAAGAACAAATAAGGGGTAAGCCGCTGTTTAATGAACATCCAATTTTTAGGTATCAATTGATTCATAAGAAGTTTAATAGTTGTTTTTGCTTTGTCAAAACAAGAATTTGGAGATGTGAGTAGATTTAAGCTTCAATATTTTAAGGGCATATATTTGCTTGCGTAAGCATTGGCGTAGCCTCTCGTAGAGAAGTTTGTCGTAAACATCACTAATTAATAACTTGGAGATCGACTGCAATGGAAATTCAGCACAATCCGCCAATTGAACATCAAAATGTCCCCATAAACCACCGTGGGCTGCATGATTTTTTGTATAGTTCTGACAACGAACACGCCGCCATTGAGGTGAGTATAACTCCTGAACTGGCAAACAATGGTACTGAAATCATTGGCTTTGAGGCTTGGAGTGTGGCTGCTCAGAACGCTAAAATTGCCGGAGTTTACGCAGTATTAGATGCAGAACGTCACACGCAGTACATTGGCTATTCTCGGAATGTGTTGCTTTCCCTAAACGGCCATCTTCGCCAAAATGGCAAGCAAAAGTGTGCTTTTGTACGCGTGCAAGCATTCAAGTTTCCCAAGCGTCAAGAAATGGAAGATTTGCGAGATGCGTGGATAGCAGAACTTGAAAGTACGCCACCTGGTAATGCAACTGATTGCAGAATGTGGGCTAGTACGGTAGGTGAAGCGACTAAGGCGGTAATGTCAGAAGCCCAACTTCAAGCCTACGAGGAGAAAAAGCTAAAACTGCGGAAAGCAATGGCTGATACAACCCTTTCTAAAGAGTTAGAAACAATAGATGCGAGTGAAGCCGAACGTCAACGTCAACTTGAAGCTGCTGTGAAAAACGATGACTGGAGTGTAATTATTGACGCACAGACACAGGAAACTAAGTATTGATTTTTGTCTGTTTGAGTGCGCTATCTGACTTTTTGAGTTAGTGGCATGAAAGTTTTGTCAAAGATGAGAGTTAAGATTTTAAAACGCAAAGGGGCGCTGAGGGAAGCGCAAAGGTTCGCAGAGGAGTGAATTCTTTGCGTTCCTTTGTGTAAACCTTTGCGTTCCTCTGCGTTAAAAAAGGATATATATGACGACAAAATTAGATGCTCTGATTAATTTTCTAGAAGGTATAGAAACTATTACTGACTCTACTCAAGTCGCAAAATTATCCCAGGATTATCATACTTTTAGCCCTGTGTTAGTGTCGAAATTAGAGGGAAAAGTTGGGGATATCGTAGTGCGTCCCGCTAATGAAGCAGAGGTTTTAAAAGTTGCAGCCGCCTGTGCAAAACATCGTATACCTGTAACTGTGCGAGGCGCGGGAACTGGGAATTATGGGCAATGTGTACCGTTGCACGGTGGCGTAATTTTGGATATGACGCGGTTGCAAGAGATTCTTTGGGTAAAACCGGGAGTGGCGCGGGTGGAAGCTGGGGTGAAGTTGGCAGCTTTGGATAAAAAAACACGAGAAATTGGCTGGGAAATTCGTATGGCTCCCTCTACGTACCGCACTGCCACAATTGGCGGATTTATTGCTGGAGGAAGTGGCGGTATTGGCTCGATCCAATATGGTATGTTAGCCGATCGCGGTAATATCTTAGCATTGCGAGTGATAACTGTAGAAGATGAACCCCGTGCGATCGCATTACGCGGCGATGATGTCCAAAAGGTAAATCATGCTTGGGGAATTAATGGCATCATCACTGAAGTCGAAATTCCTTTAGGGCCAGCTTATCCTTGGGCAGAAGTCATTGTCACCTTTGATGACTTTATGACAGCAGCAAAGTTTGGTCAGGCAATTGGTAATGCTGATGGCATGATTAAGAAGTTAATTTCTGTCTTTGCATCTTCAATTTCTCAATATTTTCACGCACTACAAGAGTATATTCCTGAAGGAACTCACTCAGTATTCTTGATAATTTCTGAACCGAGTTTGGAATTCTTACCAGCTTTGGTGCAGCAATACGGGGGACAAATTACATATAAAAAACCAGCCGAGGAAGCAGCTAAAGGTACACATTTAGCGGAATTTTCTTGGAACCACACTACCTTGCTTGCCCGGAGTGTAGATACTGGGATTACATACTTACAAAGTCTCTTTCCTAATGATGGCAATTTGCAACTAGTAGAGCAGATGTATAATTACTTCGGCGATGAGGTAATGATGCATTTAGAATTTTTTCGGGTGAATGGTGTCGTAGTTCCTGGTGCATTGCAACTTGTGCGCTACACCACAGAAGAACGCCTCAATGAAATTATCCGCTATCACGAAGAACAGGGTGTGAGTATTGCCAATCCTCATACGTATATTATTGAAGACGGCGGCAGAAAATTTATCGATCCTGAGCAGTTAAAATTTAAAGAAATAGTCGATCCTTATGGGTTGATGAACCCCGGTAAAAGCAAGGTTATTCAATTCCATACTCAAAATTAGCAAACTACAGAAACACATATCAGAAATTTCTCTGTATATTTGTGTAACCTCTCTCTAAAAAGCTAGCTGTTGGGCGTTTATAATTTGTGGTTTGATTTTAACAGCCGTGGGGATAACCCAAAATCCAACATTCCAATAATCGCCCATGATTGAAATTGACGGTTCCTACGGAGAGGGAGGCGGACAAGTTCTTCGCACTTCCTTAAGTCTAGCCGCCATTACCGGCGAACCCATACGAATTACAGGCATTCGCGCTGGACGCAAAAAGCCAGGATTAGCAGCACAACACTTAACAGCAGTTCGGGCGGCGGCGAGAATTTGTAATGCCCAACTACGAGGTGATGCTTTGGGTTCAATGCTGCTAGAATTCATCCCAGGTAGTGCTGTGCAAGCTGGAATTTATACCTTTGATGTTAGTAAAGCACAACAAGGTGGTTCTGCGGGTGCGATCGCTCTAGTTCTTCAAACAATTCTCTTACCTTTGGCACTAGCATCTGGCAATTCCCTGGTGACACTAAAGGGTGGAACTCATGTGAATTTTAGCCCGACAGCGACGTATATTGAGCAAGTTTATCTGCCCATACTGCAACGCATGGGTGTAGAAGCCCAAGTCAAGTTAGGCGCTTGGGGGTGGTATCCCCAAGGTGGGGGCGAGGTAGAGTTACAGGTAGATGGCGGTGGTAAACTCGGTGGGATCGACTTGTTGGAACGGGGCGATTTACAACAGGTGCGAGGACTAGCAGTGGTGACGGAATTGCCTTCCCATATTCCGCAACGGATGGCTAATCGTGCGGAGAATTTGTTACGGGAAGCTCATTTAAAGGTTACTGTACAGACTTTACGAGAAAGAGGTGTGGCACCTGGGGCGGGTATTTTTTTAACTGCTGAGTATCAGAATAGCTTAACTGGCTTTGGTGGATTTGGGCGTTTGCGGTTGTCGGCGGAAACAGTTGCAGAGATTGCTTGTCAGCAACTGCTTGAGTTTCATTACACCGGCGCACCAGTGGATGAACATTTAGCAGATCAGTTATTATTGCCGGCCGCTTTAGCTTCACAAGAAAGTCACTATCGAGTGGCTGAAGTGAGTAGGCATTTGACAACAAATGCAGCAGTTATTGAACAGTTTGGGCTGGCGGAGATTAGAGTAAATGAAGCTGAGAAAATCGTGTCAGTTATTCCTGTAATTAGTGGATCAGATTAAAGACTAAACACTTTCTTAAGAGCCTTTATTTTTGTAGTGTCAATGCCACATTCAAGTTTAGAGATAGTATTTAAGCTTTTCCATTTGCCTTTACTAGCACTGAATATAACATCAGATGATTTTTCTATATCAATTGCTTCAAAACCATCTATTTGGAATTTTGATAAATAATTCAAACGAGTAAACACTTCATCTCTTGATGCAGATTTAATACTCACAATTTTTGGTGGTGGTAAAGGCTCTGGCTCTGGTGATGGTGAGAAAAAGAATACTTTGGCAAGAGTATCCAACTTTTTACCTTTAGTAATTCCACATTTCAAGGTAAGAATAGGGTTAAAGTTAGACCAAGTTTTGCGATTAGATTCTGTAATTCGGTTTGTGGCAACAATAGGATCTACGCCTTTTAATGCACTACTTGGTTCTGATATTAAGTATCTGAGTGCAGCTAGAATAGTATCTCGTGATGCTGTATTCAAATTTACTTTAGGTAAAACTTCTCTGGCTAAAATTTTGGCTTGCTCAATACTTTGAGATTCTGGTGAGATGACTATGCACCATACCCGCTCTAATTCAGCTTGTTGAGCAACTGCATATACAAAATGATTACTAACAACTTGATATTGATAGTCAGCAATTTCTTTAACAATAACAGGAATCCAATTTCGACCATCAGCTTGTAAAATAGACTCTGCTGCTGCTTTGATGATAAATTCCGATTCAGAAAACTGCTCTCCAGATTCAATATCAGTCAACTTCAGATGCATTAGTTTGCCAATATTATCAAAATCACTCATAAAATAAAGTACTCCTTAGCTAGACCACGATAATATTCAGCAGCTGTAGAATTTTTGAAAGCTGCTGGGATTCGAGAAAATGCAGCATTTGCTACAATCGCATAGCTTGGCAGACTATATATGGTTTTGTCAATGTTAGCTCTTGTAGTCTTTGGCCAAAAGTAAGGAAGTAAATTAAACTTAGATACTTGCATTTCTCTTGTAATAATGGCTTCAATTTCCTGAGTTGCTGTTTTAAGTTGAGGAGGAGTGATACTTTCACCATTAAAAAATATAGGTAAGGCGATTGGCCCACCATCTCGTCTAGCTGCCTTAACTTTTGGTACTAACTCTTTAATTACTTTAGCTGCATTATCTAGAGATGCTAAATTATTGTGTTTGGTAGGTATTAAAACCACATCACAGGCGTAGAGACTACTTTGACTAAAAAACATCCAATTTGTTGGACAGTCAATAAATATATAATCATATTCATACACAAAAGCTTTTAGAGCATCTTTTAACCTAGCAGACCCCTTTTCAATTCTTGTAGCTAAGTCTTGCTCTGTCAAATTTTCCAGTTTGGGATCTGCGGGAATAACGTCAAATTGTAATGATTTTCCAGATTTAAATTTGACTGTAAATGGTTGAACTGTATCGTGAATGTTTAAATATCTATCGGATAGACAATCATATAAACTAATTTTTCTTACTTGTAGACCAAGAGATTTAGTTAAATCTCCTTGCTGTGGATCAAAGTCAATTACTAACACTCGCTTTCCTTGTTGTACAAGAGTAGCTGCTAGATTAACAGTTGTTGTAGTTTTTCCCACACCTCCTTTGTTGTTGTAAACACAAATAGTTAAAGCTTTGGGCGGATTGTGAATTAAATCTTTTACATTGGAAACAATAGCATTAATATTATCTTTTTTAATTAAAATACTTTGAGTTGCAGGAAATACAACTTTTCCATGTCGCCGAAATAGCTGAATATGAACTGAATTAGTAATAAGACCCCATTGAGATGTGTTGCACTTAGAAGCGAGTAAATATCTTTTTATTTGCTCTCTAGTATTTATGTATTGAGGAGTGTCTTCTGATAAATTAAATTTTGCTCCTGCTCCTGTTGCTGGTGCTTTGACTTCAATCAGTAAATAGGGATTGACCCTAGACAATGCAAAAATATCACTGTCAACATTCTTACACGCAGCAAAATCTACTGTCCCATTCCCCGTAGTAAATTCTGAAAAATGCTCTTGCTGATTAAATCCAAGTGCTTTTATTAGAGGTCTGACAAAAATATCACTGATGTATGCCTCACTACTTTCATCAGGCAAAATGTTGTCTAAAATGTGGTTCCAGTCTGTAAGTAGCATTGCTTAATAAGCAAACGGGAACAATGACAAAACCGTTTGTTTGATTAATTGAATCAAATTTGCCACTTAATCAACCTCAGTATTTATAACTAATTGAATTGATTGCTATATTAAAGCTTGTCCCTAAAAGCGATCGCTAGCAATACAAAGATGAAGCACAAGTTAATATACTAGGTTAAGCAAAATACCTTGCAGTACTAACACTTTGCCTATATTCCCGTTGACAAAATTATGCGTGGGTGTATAGCAACATAGGAAATGCCTCATTTCTAATAGCTGAAATGAGGCAAAGGAGCTTATATAAGTAAAAACAGAGAACTTTTGATACTCACTCTAGGACATTTGCAATCAATCCTGTAAAGCCAGATTTGTTGTAAGAATAAGCAAATGACAAATTTACAAGGCGATCGCAAGTAGAGTTAAAACTGAGTTTAGTTGTTCTTGATATTTACTATTTAATTAAATATCGAACATAGCCTTGGAATTTACCTCTGCTAAAGGCATATATTTAGGTTAAGTTAGTTTGCGATCGCAAATACAAGGGACTGGGAATTGGGTACTTGTACTGAGCGACTTGCCTTGAGCGAAGTCGAAAGGAATCGAAGTATTGGGTATGGGGCACTAAATACAGAGAAATTTTTTGTTGACTGTGGTTATGCCCAATCGGGTATGAGACTCTTGCATCTAGTAAATTCTGCTCTAGGATGAATGTTTGAACTTTCTGGATGAATGTTTGAACTTTCTGGACGAATGTTTGAACTTTCTGGACGAATGTTTGAACTTTCTGGACAAATGTTTGAACTTTCTGGACGAATGTTTGAACTTTCTGGACGATATGTGGCATCATCTTCACGACCAACAATCTGCCAAGCGCCGAACCTACTTACTTAATATAATTAAACACCATTGAAGTAGCTGTTATAAAACATGGTAATAAATTTATTAGTGACAGATATAGAATTGGAACAAAACCATGATTGATGAACAAGAAATAGAAAAATTGTGGCAAGCTTTCAAAGTATTAGACGTAGACGGCAACGGCGCGATCTCAACCGAGGAACTAGGGGAGGTAATGCGATCGCTAGGGCAAAATCCCACGGAAGCGGGGCTGCGGGACTTGATTAAGGAGATTGATGTTGACTTGTCAGGCACTATCGATTTTGAAGAATTTAAAACGCTGATGATCGCGAAAGTAGGCGATCGCCAAAGTCGCCTGAAATTAGCCTTCAGTGCCTTTGATGAGGACGGTAGCGGTGAAATTACTGCCGTTGAACTGCGGACAGTGATGACTCAGTTTGGGCTGACAGACGCTGAGTTGAAAGAAATGTTGCAGGAAGTAGATCATGATGGCGATGGCTCAATTGACTTTGAGGAATTCTGTCAGCTAGTACCGGAGGAATCAGAAAGCAAAACTGGTTATCAAGATTCACCGATTTCCCTGAACAGTTCGCTCAAGACAGTTGCTACTTCCAATGAAGCCGCAGCAGCCAGCACCCAGGCGACGCCAGAAGCAACAACTCCAGAGTTGGCACAGCTAAGAGAACAGTTAGCGCAACAACCAAACTCACCGAATCAGAAAAAAAGCGGTACGTCTCCCTTACAAATGCAGATAGGTTTGTTTCGTTTGATTCAAGGAGCAGCCTACCGCAGTTTCCGTGAGAGTTTCTCTGCAAATCACGAAACTCACTTGCGGGTGAAAAACTTGCCATACAGAATTACTGATTTTGTGGAGTTTGTTAAACAGGCGATCGCACTGTACAAAGCATTAGGTATAGTATCCGAAGATTGCTACCCCGTCCTAGATGCAGTGGTGAAATCGATTGCCGATGAATACGCCCAATTGCAGGAGCGGATCGAGAACTGGCAAACAGTGGCAAAGACACCAGAAATGTTAGCAGAACAGCAAGCGATTTTAGAAGCGCGGAGTAAATTTGCCAATGTCAAAGAAAAGTTTGCTGCCGGAGTCGAGTTTGCAATTACGATCAAAAAGAAAAGTCTCAGTTTGGGTGATATCGTCGAAGGTGTGCTGGCGATTAACGAACTCAATCGTCTCAGGGGAATAGAACTGAACGAAGAAATGGCTCCACCACCAGCTAAATCTCAGGCAAATCCAAAAGACTATTTGCACAAGTGGAACCGCGTCATTCTCTCCCAAGCAACTGAGGAAATAGATGGTGCAATCATGCCAGTAGCATACTGGTATGAGGACTTTATGCCGAAGTTATTGGCAGCCTTTAGTGTTTCTAGCACAGCAGATATCCAAAGTAACACCGTACCCGACGAAGCGGCTTTGGATGAATGGTATCAGTGTACAAAAAACTCAGGAGAATTTAACCGCTACGGGGCGGATGTTGCCGAAAATTTTCCCCGTTGCACTCCCAAACAGAAATTGATCCTCAAACAAGCATGGCGGTTAACGCATCACTACCTGAATGGAGTCCAGAAACGCCGCGAACGCCTAGAATTTGGGCGAGAATCAGGGGCGCTATCGCAGTATGTAGCATTCATTGATGTCTATTTAGATCGGACTGAGGTGAAGGATTCCCAAATGCGAGTCAGTTTCCCCTACTACATTGGCCCGGCAGTGTGGCGCTTCTTCCATACTACAGCAGAGATTGTCTGTACCAAGACATCAGAACAGCAAAAAGCCGCAATCGCAATCTTCAAAGATTTCTTCCAACTGTTTGCCACAATGTACCCCTGTCCTTACTGCCGACACCACCTGAATATGTATGTTGTCCAAAATAAGGAAGTGGATATGTATCCTGTAGAATACCTGGTACTTGGGCGCGACCCCAAGCTGACTGACTTTGAGGTATCATTGGAGGCAAAATTGTCCACCGTCGTAGATGGTTCCTCCCTGCGCTTATTCTTCTGGAAACTGCATAACACCGTTTCTTCTTCCATTGCGCGATCGGAAGAATGGTATCACAAGGATGAGAAAGCGTTCTACACCACCCGTTTTTGGCCCAGCCTTGACTCTGAGTTAGCAAGAGCCAATGCACTCAAATACACCAGCATAGAAACTGCTCGCATCTACAACATCTATGGAATTCTGAAGCCATTGGCACGGCTGACAGGGGTAAAAACAGAATTGCCAAAGCTGCTGGAGAAGGGCGATGCGAATAACCTCAAGGAAGCGTGTATAGTTGCACAGAACCACATCAAGGATTTAGAGGAAGCTGTCATTAGCGGACAATTTCTCCAAGAAACATACTACTTTGAACCTAGCCTTGTGGATAAAGCTCCACTCTTCACCCCTGAAGAAGAAGAGTTTGCCCGAACCGGTATGTTTACAGAAACGATTTAAATACTTATAAGACTATCCCTTCAACGTAAGTAAAAGTTTTGGTCAAAAAATTCCTCTTTAATCTTTTTGCTCTGTGTTTTTTCTGTCTGAAGTAGTTAAATAAATTACTTTTAAATCGCACAAACGCGGAGCGCACAAAGAGAAAAAGAGAGATTTTTCCAGTCACCTTGAAAGGGGTAGTCTTAACTTAGAATGCTTTAATTCCCCTCCTTCAAAGTTTCCTCGGCAGGGGAATTAAAGCGCGATCCATTATTAAAACGCGTCTGCTTGAGCTACAGCGTGCCAAATGCTTGTGGGTAGCGATCGCCGTTGCAACATCATTGTCTAATGAGAATTGCCCTTGGTAGCTAGCTTGAAATATCGATGATATAAAGGAGACAATAAAAATAGCCAAAGTAGAAGCTTGCCCCGAAAAGGCAATTTCAATGCTTTGAAAAGTCACAGTAGAGTTGGTATCTCACCCTGTATATGCCTTTGAATATCCTCTAAAATAAGTGTTTAGAAGCGTAAAGGTCTAGTCTAATTTATAGAGGATTTTTTCTAAAAGATAACCACCGATGTAGCCTGTAACCGTACATGACCAATCGAGAGGAATTAATGAAGAACGAGTCAACGTTAGCAAGCAACGCCAACGTAAATTTCCTTATCGGTGGAGGTGAAATGGGGGCTAGGATGCGAGAACAGGATTGGTCAAAAACGTCCCTTGGCCCAACACAGCAGTGGCCGCAGAGTTTGAAGACTGCCGTGCGAATTATGCTAACTTCCCGTCAACCCATGTTTGTTTGGTGGGGCGAGGAACTGATTAACCTTTACAATGACGCTTATAAAACTATTATTGGCGGCAAACATCCAGAAGCATTTGGACAGCCGGCTTCATACGTGTGGCGGGAAATATGGGATCAGGTTGGGCCTCGCGCCGAATCAGCAATGCTGAAGAATGAGGGTACTTACGACGAAGCGCTACTGCTAATTATGGAGCGCAATGGCTACCCAGAAGAAACCTATTATACTTTTTCATATAGCCCGGTTCCTAATGACCAGGGCGACACAGGTGGGATCATCTGCGCCAACACAGAGGACACGCAGCGAATTATCAGCGAGCGTCAATTGGCACTTTTGCGCGAACTAGCGGCGAGGACAGCAGACGCACGGACATTCGATGAAGCCTGTACGCTAAGTGCGAGTTGTCTGGAGAGCAACCCTTACGATCTCCCGTTCGCCATGATTTATCTGGTCGATCCCGATAAGCAAGAAGTTTTTTTGGCTGGAACGTGCCGCATTGGGCAAAATCACGTAGCAGTTCCAGAAACAGTGGCTCTCGATGCTGATGGGGTTTGGCCCTTTGCGGAAGTGAGCAAAACGCATCAAGCCAAACTGATTTCCGATTTGGAAGTGTCTTTTAGTAGTCTACCCTGTGGTGTTTGGCAGCGATCGCCCCATCAAGCGATCGCAGTACCCATTGCCGCATCTGGTCAAAGCGGAAAAGCTGGTATATTAATCGCTGGTTTGAACCCCTTCAGGCTATTCGACGACAATTATAAAGGATTCATTGATTTAGTTGCGGCTCAAATTGCCGCCAGCATCGCTAACGCCCAAGCTTACGAGGAAGAACGCAAACGCGCTGAAGCCTTGGCAGAAATCGATCGCGCCAAAACCGTCTTTTTCAGCAACGTCAGCCACGAGTTCCGTACCCCACTGACTCTGATGTTAGGGCCATTAGAAGACACCTTAACCACTTGTGCTACTCTGCTTCCAGCCAAAGAACGAGAGCAGCTAGAAATGGTGCAACGCAACGGACTTCGGCTGCTGAAACTGGTCAACAGCTTGCTAGATTTTTCACGCATTGAAGCCGGAAGGGTTCAAGCCTCTTATGAACCCACCAACCTTGCCACCTTCACCGCAGAACTAGCTAGTGTATTTCGTTCTGCAGTAGAACGGGCAGGGATGCAGTTATCAGTTAATTGTCCTGTCCTGCCAGCACCAGTGTATGTAGATCGAGAGATGTGGGAAAAAATTGTTCTTAACCTGCTCTCGAATGCCTTCAAGTTCACGATGGCTGGAGAAATTGCGGTCAGTTTGCAGTGGTCAAATGACCATGTTGAGTTCGCAGTCAAAGACACAGGAATCGGTATCCCAGCCGCAGAAATCCCCCACCTTTTTGAACGATTCCACCGCGTCAAAGGAGCGCAAGGACGAACTTTTGAAGGGTCAGGAATTGGATTATCACTGGTGCAAGAATTGGTGCAAATGCATGGTGGAACAGTTGATGTTACCAGTATTCTCGGAGTAGGCAGTTGCTTTACTGTGTCAATTCCAACAGGATATGCTCATTTGCCTCCAGACCGGATTAGTGCCCCGCGAACTTTAGCTTCAACTGCATTAGGTGCAACACCTTATTTAGAAGAAGCCCTGCGGTGGCTACCGGAAGAAGAGAGCAGGGGAAGCAGGGGGAGAAGAGAAGCAGGGGGAGAAGAACTAGTTCAAGAAGACTACAACATATATATAGATTCTTGCCCTGCCTCCCCTGCCTCCCCTGCCTCCCCTGCCCCCCTGCCCCTCCGCTCCTCTGCACCCTCTGCTCGGATTCTCTTGGCGGATGACAACGCAGATATGCGCGATTATGTTAAGCGGCTATTAAGTCAGCAGTATGAGGTGGAATCAGTGCCGGATGGTTTAGCTGCTTTGGATTCGGCTCGTGGACGTGTCCCAGATTTGGTACTGACAGATGTGATGATGCCTGGATTAGACGGTTTTGGACTGCTGCAAGCATTACGAGCCGATCCGCTGACGCAAAAAGTTCCCATCATCCTGTTGTCGGCACGGGCAGGGGAAGAGGCACGGGTGGAAGGGTTAGAAGCAGGAGCCGATGATTATCTGATTAAACCTTTCTCTGCCCGTGAATTGTTGGCGCGAGTAGAGGCAGCCTTAAAAATGGCTCGTCTCCGCCAAGAGGCAATGGAACGCGAGCAAGGGTTGCGAATTGAAGCTGAGGTCGCCAAAGCACACCTAGAGACTGTTATCGCTGGTATTCAAGACCAGTTCTTTGTATTGGATCGAGAGTGGCGTTATAGCTTTGTCAACGATCGCGTAGCAGATGTTGTTGGCATCCCCAAGGAAGAATTGCTAGGTAAGATCGTTTGGGAAGTATTTCCCGATATGGTTAAAAGCGAGTTTGATACTGAGGTTCATCGGGCGAAGGCAGAAAACACCGTTGTTCAATTTGAATACTTTTATCCAGCTTGGCAGCGCTGGTTTGAAAACCGCGTCTACCCCTTTGCAGAAGGAGTCAGCATTTTTGTTACAGACATTAGCGATCGCAAACAAGCAGAAAAAGCCCTTCGAGAAAGCGAAGAAAAGTTCCGCAACATGGCTGACAATGCCCCCTTCATGGTTTGGGTGACAGACACCAATAGCCACTGCACCTATCTCAGTCAAAGCTGGTACGATTTTACAGGTCAGAGCGAGGAAATGGGTCTGGGATTTGGCTGGTTAAATGCTGTGCATCCAGAAGACTATAATGATGCCAGGAATGTTTTTCTGGAAGCTAGTAGCAGTTATTCGGCTTTCCGTTTGGAGTACCGCTTGCGGCGCAAAGATGGCAAATATCGCTCTTGCATCGATGCTGCAAATCCGTGGTTTGGAGTGGACGGTGAGTTTAAAGGTTATATCGGCTCAGTGATTGACATTACCGAACGCAAAGTCGCAGAAGCCGAACGCGATCGCCTCCTAAAACTCGAGCAAACTGCCAGAACTGAAGCCGAAAGAGCCAACCGGATTAAAGATGAGTTTCTGGCGGTACTCTCCCATGAATTGCGATCGCCTCTGAATCCGATTCTTGGTTGGGCGAGACTCTTGCAGACTCGTGAGTTTGACACAGCAGCCATAAAGAAAGCGATCGCAACTATCGAGCGGAATGCTCAATTACAAGCTCAACTAATTGAAGATTTGCTTGATGTCTCTCGAATCTTACAAGGCAAGCTCAACCTGAAGATGTTACCTGTCAACCTAGTACTGGTGATTGAGGCGGGATTGGAAACAGTCCGTTTGGCAGCAGAAGCCAAAAATATTCAAATTCAGACGATGCTGGATGCTTCTTTCGGGCAAGTTTTGGGTGATTCCGGTCGTTTACAACAAGTTATTTGGAATCTCTTATCGAATGCCGTTAAATTCACTCCGGAAGGAGGAAAAATTGATATTCAACTAGAGTACGTTGACGCTGAAGCTCAGATTACCGTCAGCGACACAGGTAAGGGAATCAGCCCTGAGTTTCTACCTTACGTGTTTGAATATTTTCGTCAGGCTGATGGCACGACAACCCGAAAATTTGGTGGATTGGGGTTAGGGTTAGCAATTGTGCGTCATTTGACCGAATTACATGGCGGCACGATTCAAGCAGAAAGTTTAGGTGAAGGGCAAGGAGCTATTTTCCGAGTCCGGCTACCACTAATTAAAAAAGATTTAACCCCAAAACCAAACATAGATATTGCTGCACTAAATCCTTCTCCTGCGATTGAAATCCTGGCAGGCAGCCAAATCTTAGTTGTAGATGATGACGATGATACCCGTGACTTTCACACATTTGTACTAGAACAGGCTGGAGCAATGGTGACAGCAGTGACATCAGCAAAAGAAGCATTACAAATTTTGGCAGAGTCAGAACCAGATATGCTGCTCAGTGATATTGGGATGCCAGAGATGGATGGCTATATGCTAATGCGCCAAGTTAAAGCATTGCAGGCAAATCAAGCCAAACAAATTCCGGCGATCGCTTTAACTGCTTATGCTGGAGAAATCAATCAGCAACAAGCACTTGAATCGGGGTTTCAAAAGCATCTGTCTAAACCCGTCGAACCAGAGGAATTAATCAAGGAAATTGCAATTCTAATTGGTAGAAGTGGGCATGTCTAAGTATAGTGGAGCCAATTTCAAAGTCTCTCTCCCAACATTGGGAGAGGGATTTAGGATGAAAGCTCTTTGATTCATGGCTTAATTTATTAACTTGTTTTAAATATTTTGTTATTTATTGAGGTCTATTCATTCTTCAAAAAGATATATTTACTCTGAATTAATCTAGCTAAACACTGTTACTAATTTGGCTAATTTTACTTTTAATTTGTAACTTAAATTGTTAATATAAATCCTCTTTTTGTTGCTTGATTGTACAAAATACATCGGCAATTACTTGGGCTTTGAGTATAAATTTTGGTATGTGTCGCAAAGTCACTTACTCAGCTAAATTATGCAGTTTACTTAACTCATCAAATCTTCATGTATTTGAAATGTAGTTTATCTTTTACAGTAAAAATAATGGGAATAATAGAATAAATCGGATTGAGCAAATTATTTAGCTATGAGCCAAATATGTCCTATCTCCAAAACCTGTGCTTGTCGCAATATTGCACGCTGCCGGACTAAGGAAGCAGGTAAGCTCTTTCTCTGGTTCCCCGTTTCACATACCCTGATAAAAGTCACCTCCTACCTACAGCAGTTTTCCCTTAAGTATGAACTGATGCACGAGCGACCAGGTTTGAGTTTGGAGTGTAGACCCGGACAGTCTCTAGAAATTGCCCGTAACCTGGCCAAACTACTTGCACCAAGAGAATTAAAAGAGACGCAAGTCCTTTTCATGCAAGGCACTTTCCAACCTCAACTCCATGATTTTAGTGACATAGCCTCATTACAACGCTTCATTAAGTTAAACCAATCCGACTGGCTGGTTGAAATGCTGGCAACAGAACGATTCACCAGTTACTTTCAACCAATTGTTTCAATTAACGATACATCGCAAATTTTTGGATATGAATCGCTCTTGCGCGGTCTAGATGAAGAAGGCAATTTAGTACTACCGACATCTATTCTGGAGTTAGCAACTGAAGCCGGACTTCTACCACAACTCGACCAAGTTGCTCGTCTGAGCACAATCACTCAATTCAGCCGCCATCAAGTAAATGGGCACATTTTCATCAATTTTGCACCAACGTCACTTTATGACCCAGCTTTTTGCCTACGTAGTACGGTAGAGGCCATTGATACTGCCAGAATTCCCCACGATCGCGTTGTTTTTGAAGTCGTGGAGTCAGACAATCCTCAAGATTTAGCTCACCTCAAGGCAGTGCTTCAATACTACCGCAATGCTGGGTTTTTAGTCGCTCTTGACGATCTTGGTTCTGGTTATTCCAGCCTAAACTTGCTGCATCAGTTACGTCCAGATTTTATCAAGCTGGACATGGAGTTAATTCGAGATGTGCATCAAGACCTTTACAAAGCTTCGATTACCGAGAAGCTTCTAGAGATTACTCAAAAGTTAAATATTCAAACCGTTGCTGAAGGAATTGAGTGCATTGAGGAACTGAACTGGCTGCGAGAACGAGGTGCAAATTTTGCTCAAGGCTATTTGATTGCTAAACCCAGTGCAGCGCCTGTCACTACAACCCCTTTCTTTGAGCAAATCGCATCATTAACTCTAGCATCGGCACACTCTCAGCAGGTTGAGCAGCGTGTCCAACACCAAAGTGAGTCTGAGCGAATTGTTGCGGCTGTAACGCAGCGCATTCGACAATCGTTGGAGTTAGACGAGATTTTGCAAATCACGGTAGCCGAAGTGCGACAACTGTTTGAGGTAGATCGAGTGGTGATGTATCAGTTTAAGCCAGACTGGAGTGGATTAGTCGCTGTAGAATCCTTAGCAGAAGGGTGTATGTCGATTTTGGGATTTCACGTCATGGATACCTGCTTTCAATCCACGCGTGCAGCTTACTATCAACAAGGTAATACCAGAGCGATCGAAAACATTGAAACTGCGGGATTATCACCGTGCCATGTTGACCTCCTTAGAAGTCTGCAAATCCGGGCAAACCTTGTCGTACCAATTTTACAGCAAGGGCGTTTGTGGGGACTATTGATTGCTCACCAATGCAGTCATCCGAGACAATGGCAGCAATCGGAGATTAACTTGTTTAACCAGTTAGCAGGCCAAGCTGCGATCGCTATTCAGCAATCAGAACTTTACCACCAATTACAACAAGCAAACCAGGAATTACAGCGCCTTGCCTGTTCCGATGGTCTAACCCAAGTGGCAAATCGCCGCTGCTTTGATGACACATTAAACACCCAGTGGCAATGGTTGGCACGAGAGCAAAGTTCGCTATCTTTGATTTTGTGTGATGTCGATTACTTTAAGCTTTACAACGATACGCATGGACATCTGGCAGGAGATGATGCACTTAGACAGGTTGCTAAGGCAATCTCTCAGACAGTTAAACACCCCGCTGATTTAGTCGCTCGTTATGGCGGAGAAGAGTTTGCAGTTATTTTGCCGAATACTGATATTGAAGAGGCCATTGCAGTTGCAAAAGATATTCAAATCAATCTTAGTGCATTACAAATGCCTCATCCCCGTTCTCAGGTCAGTGAATACATTACTCTAAGTCTTGGTGTGGCAACTATCACTCCTCATAGCCAACTATCTCCTGCAACCTTAATTGCTGCTGCTGACCAAGGACTTTACCAGGCAAAAGCACAAGGGAGAAATTGTGTCGTGCAGATGGATTGTAAGAATGCTGATGCTAAATAATCCTCTTTCATCCCGTCTACCAGCTTTCGTTGGAAGAATCGTTATTTCCCCCTGACAGTGCCAGTAAATCTTTTTCACAGCTAGCCGTTGCTGAAATGACTTTTTCTGAATTTCAATGGAACAAAAATCTTTTCTCGATTGGATAAATTCAGGGGTAATCATCTATCAGCATCGCTTAAGGAAAGCGGCATCAATAATGCAAAGTTTGTAGTGAGAGCAAATGAAGGCTGAAGCCGTCACTAAAAAATAATCTCCAGATTTTTTACATTACTTAATTTACTTCGATTTATTCTCACTTACGTTGAGTTGGTGAAGATAAGACGAAAAGTAAACGTGTGAATAAAATGTTAATGGCTTGACAAGTTGTGATTATATGAAATAATAATCATCTATGTATAAAAAAACTTTGACGATCTCAAGAGATTTTGATATACAACTGTTAAACTGATTCAGTTTTCTGTTCATATATGAATGTATTAATTATTTTGGCTGAAGTCAGCCTGATAATCTTTGTTTTTTTATTACTGAACTGGGTTTTCAGCAAATTATTCAAGCTATTTACTAAAACCTTTATACCTAAAAACGACAATAGAAGTATCAAAACCCTCCGCCGAAATATCACAGGGTTATTGTTATTTGTTTGCGTGGTGTCGTGCATTCTGATTGTGGGTGCTAATGGTTATCTAGTTTATCGGGGCGACAACCTTCAGCAATACACACTCTTGTTGATTGAGCGTATCCCATCAGGATTTTGGGTGACACTAGGAATTGGCATAGCTCAGAGTATTGGCACTTTGATTTTAGCGGCGATCGCGCTGAAATTTCTCAAATATTGGCTGAAGGTAGCCAGCACTCGCGCCAAGAACTTAGAAAAAAATACTGCTGACGATGAAAGTATTGATGCTTTCTTTAACGCCTTCTATGACAGAATCAGTGGTGGAATCTGGCTTTGGGCTACTATCTTGTGTGCCCAGTTTCTCAAATTACCAGCTACGGTTTCGGAATATTTGTACATCGCGCTGCGAATTTATCTAATCATTGCCGTTGGCTTGCTTATACTCAAAGCAGTCGCTGCGATCGTTGATAGTCTAGATGCTCTCAGCATCAGATACTCCAATCCTGATAACCTGCTAAGATTCTACGATCGCCTCCGACACTTAATACCCTTTTTAAAGCGCTGCTTGGAATTTGTGATTTATGTCTGCATGGCAACATTGGTGATTCAACAGGTGCAGTTAATTGCCAATGTCGCAACTTTTGGCCCGCGAATTATTAAGATAATCGGTATCATCTTCATTAGTCGCGTGTTGTTTGAGGTAGTTTACTTACTTATTGAAGAGGTGCTGTTCAAAGAGCAGAATCTAACTGATATTCAAAGAAGTAGACGCCTAACGCTCGTTCCTCTGTTTCGTAGTTTCTTACAATACTTAATTTACTTCGGTGCTACAGTTTTCATTCTCTATGCCCTGAGTATCGATCCAACTCCCATACTTGCGGGTGCTGGTATTGTCGGCATCGCTGTGGGGTTAGGGGCACAAACATTAATTAACGATATTGTTTGCGGCTTCTTTATTTTGTTTGAAAACTACTACTTAGTAGGTGACTATATTGAAGCTGGAAAAGCCGAAGAGAAAGTTGTCGAAGGTATTGTCGAGGCGATTGAACTCAGAACCACTCGTGTCAGACATCCTAACGGTCAATTGCAGATTATTCGCAATGGCGATATTGGCTCAATTACTAATTACTCCAAACAGTATATCTTTGCAGTAGTAGAAGTTGGCGTGCCTTATGATTCCAACTTAGCGCACGTATACAAAGTAATTGAGGAGGTGGGACAGCAGTTAAAAGCAGAAGATCCAGATGTACTAGAAAGCACACAGGTGGATGGAGTCGAAAGTTTGGGAGAGTCTAACTTGTTGCTACGAACATTGACGAAAGTAAAGCCAGGAAAACATCTTCAGATTCAGCGCGTTCTTCGGAAGATTTTTACGAATGCACTGCAACAGGAAGGAATTATAATTCCCGTGCGCGCTGAAAGTGCCGAAGGTTAAGTTGAACAGATTCTTGTCAGCAGAATAGGTGATTTCCTAGGCTTTGGTTATTTATTTTAATTAATTTAGCTCAATGCCTTTAAGCAATATCAATGCTATCTTAAATGCTTTGGCAGTTTGTGTACTTGCCAAAGATGTTATGAACAAAATATGGTTGTAATTTGCTAAAATTAGCTTCTTCATTTATTATTAGGCAAAAAAGTTCTGTTAGCAGTAACGCGGCGTTTAACCTGTTCCCAGTTCTGAGTAAAGATGTTAGATTCCCAACTTCTTTACTCAGCACTACTACCCCAGTCTCTAGTCTCTAGTCCCCATCAGTCTAACCAATTAATTTCTGCCAACTAGCAGGGCCGATAATTCCATCAGCATCTAAACCATTTTGCTTTTGAAAGTTTTTAACTACAACCTCTGTTTGCGGCCCGTAGACGCCATCATTCTCAACACCTAAACGGTATTGCAAGTATTTGACAACTGCATTACCAGCATGATTTGGTCTAAGTATTCGTTTTGCCAAAATTTGATTTATGGCACTCCATGTAGCTTCATTAGCAATTCCAGTTGACTGAACCCCAACAATAGTCTGAAATTTTTCTACAGCAGATTTGGTGTTAGCCCCTGTGAAGCCATCTTCCACTAATGTTTTACCATTTTTATCAGTTATTTTTAGTCGATTTAAGGCTTTTTGCAGTCTGAGAATCGTGGTATCTACATTATCTTCTTCATCTGGTACAGGGTTAACAGGAACACTTGGCACTTTACCAGTTAAGCCTTTGACAATTGCATTAGCCATTGCTTCAGGATTAAAAAGATTTATATCTTTTTGCGAATCAAGGAAGCAACATTCTATCAAGATAGCAGGCATATCTGTATTTTTCAGAACAAACAAGTGGGAACCACTCTTAACGCCACGATTAAAAAATCCTAACTTGATGATTTCATCTAATACAGGTTTAGCAATTTTTCTACCTGTATCGCTAGTTGCAAATACTTCTGTGCCATTAGCTTGCCCGTTAAAAGAGTTAAAATGAATCGAGACGTAAATATCTACTTTACTCGCATTAGCTGTAGAACATCTTTTTGAGAGTGATTCACGTACTGTACTAGCACTACTTGGTTTACATACTACGACTTCATTTCCTAAAGCTCTTAATTTGGTTATAACTCTATTACCGACATCTAAAGTTAAATTATCCTCGATTTTAATTCCTCTAGCTCCTGTATCTGGTGGACAATTGTGCCCGCTATCGATTCCGAATTTCATTATTTCATCCTCAAGTTAATTGTTTTTACACTAATTCAAAACTCTTCTAATTATATAGACAAAGTTTTGTTAATAACTTTGTGAAAATACTTGTTAGCAATGGCTGCATTATTTTCAGCATGACTATGCTATTAAACCAAATAAGTTTTTGTGCGAACCTGAGCAGTAACTTTGATTTGGTAAAATCCATTAATTACAAGCTATATTGTAACCAAAAACACAACTATTATAAATTATCAATATCGAGAATAACCAGTAAAATTTTGCAATAAATTGAAATCTAGTAATTGCCTCCATTATTTAGATAATAACGCTTTGTAAAACTGGAAAGCCATGACAAAAGTACTTAGTTAAGATGCCCAAATCCCGAAACCGAACGCACCCCCTGATGTGAACCTGGGTTTATAAGGCCGTAAACCCTTGACAGACTCTATCCTTGGCTTCTTGTTAACCCTGAGCAGCTTAACACATAATGTTTTACAGTATTAATGAATACGCGTTCGCCCCTGGTGTTGGCGGAGCCATCGCTTCTAGACACACCTGTACGAGATTTATCAAATAAACTGCTCAAGAAACGAGGCTCAATATGGGATCTTTAAATTTTGTGAAGCTACTGGAGAATTCCATCAATGAACCCGGCTTAGGGTGGACTCTTTGTTTCATAGGGGAAGATCAATCTAGCAAACTTGCAGAACTCACGCAAGAATTGAGAGGGGAATTTTCTGCAACAGGCGATGGAAAAGAGATTTTATCTGGTTTTTCCTATTGGGGAATCGGCCCAACCATCGCCTGGGATCGTGCTTGTAACGATCGCTTCTATCTTGTAATGAAAGAGAGTATAGAATCTTTTAGATATCGATGGCATCAAATTCATTTCAATAATATCAAAGATCGGCAATATCATTATGTAAGTTTAGGTGTCGGCACCGGTGAGAAAGACCAACACATTTTAAGTTTATTGTTCAACGTAAATCCCGATCTCCTCTACTTTCCAGTTGATATGAGTTCGGAAATGTTAAGGCTAGGTGTGCAACAGGCAACGAGAGGATCGCAATTGCAAGGTAGCCATGTATTGCCAATTCAAGTTGACTTCTCAATTGAGAGAAATGTTGACGAATTACGAAAACTACTAGATAGAGTTATCAATAACAGTCCTGTGCTATTTTCGCTCTTGGGGAACACATTAGCTAACTTTCAGCAAGATACAGAACTTTTGCAAACTATTTCTAAACTAATGCGACCTGAAGATAGACTACTCCTAGAAGTAGCGACCACCGAAGAATTAAGCGAAGAAGCAGCACAAAATGCTGCAAAAGAATACGCAAAAACTAAATCGTTTAAAGAGTTTGTCACCAGCGCGTTGCTGCAAAATACTGATTTACATATCGACTTAAATAGTGTGTTTTTTGAAGGTACTGTAGAAGCTGATAGAGGAATTTTAATAAAAATCCTGTATCGCAATCTAACTGAAAACAAAATTGAAGTAATGTTACCCGATCGCTCAGTAATGAATTTTGAAGACCAAGATACGATTCGTTTATATCTGAGTCGGAAATATGCTTCTAATGGCATTCAGAAAACTATATCAGACTGCAACCTGGTGCTTGTTGATAGGCTACACACAGTATTGGAACCGCGTTTAAAAAATGGATTTGGCATGGATTTAATCTTAATTGCCCCTGACTCTTCAGGAATTAACAAGAATCCTTCTGTAGCAAATGATATATGGTCTAAAAGGTAAGATGTGATATGAGTATGAAAAACCTAGTGAGTTTTATCACGTTTTTCCCTCTACTTCTGGGATTTATTTTAGCTGCCGTCTGGTGGACTAAAGATGAAAAAAATTTGGAACCAATACTAACAGGTCTGGGATTATTAGCCACAATTACCGGGATTTTTGGCGAACGATGGGCATCAGCTAACGAAAAGAGGATAGAATTTCTGCGTGCCTTACTGAATGAGTGCAGATCGAATGACGTAATTTTATCTGACGAACGATTTAATCCAAACTCACATAGACCAGGACGACCGATAGTTTTTCCGCGATTAATTATATCAGTGACGGAAACAGCGATCGCATCTAATGTGTTTGCAGAACGTCAAGATAGAGAGTTATTTTCGCTCATACATCAATGGCGACATACTGCCAATGAGTTTAACCGGAGATTAGATATTACCGAGTTGCGTACATTTACAAACTTGTCAGCACAAGAAATTCGTTTGCTATACGAAGCGCTACAGCAGTCAAAAGAGTTCAATGATGCACTGAATTTGACTCAACATATTACAACTTTTTTGCAATCAAAATATCCTAAAGGTAGTAGTGATAGTGAAGTCCTCATCCCTTCAAGGAACTACTGACCAAGCCCCGTTGGGGCAGGGTGTGGGGTGTGGGGTGTGGGGTGTGGGGGAAGATACAGCCCCAACAACCCAGGGGTCACAAGCCCCGTCTTTTCAAGACGATGGCATTGGTGGGGGTTCCAAGCCCCGACCAATGCTGTCGAACCTGCAACCCTACCCCCTACCCCCAACACCCTGTTGGTAACCGGAATCTGTGGATAGATATTTAATAATCAGCCTGAAAGCACGTTTAAAATTTAAGTAAAGAAATATTTCGTAGCTTACAGGCATGAAACGCATCGTCTTGGTTGCTGGGTTTGAATCATTCAACGCTGACTTGTACAGAAAAGCAGCCTTTTTGGCTAACTCTCGCTGTCCTGAGTTGGATATTCGGGTATTTAGCGATCGCGATCTTACAACCAAACGCGCCGAGGTAGAAACAGCACTCGATGGCGCTGATGTGTTTTTCGGTAGCCTACTATTTGATTATGACCAAGTTGTGTGGTTGCGCGATCGCATTTCTCAAATTCCCATCCGGCTAGTTTTCGAGTCAGCCTTGGAATTGATAAGTTTAACCAAGGTGGGTGACTTTGCCATTGGCGACAAACCCAAACGAATGCCCAAACCAGTTAAATTTATCCTCGACAAATTTAGCAATGGACGAGAAGAAGACAAACTCGCTGGTTACATCAGCTTCTTAAAAATTGGCCCCAAACTACTGAAATATGTCCCAGTGCAAAAAGTCCAAGACTTACGCAACTGGTTAATTATCTATGGTTACTGGAATGCAGGCGGTTCAGAAAACGTCGCTTCATTATTCTGGACACTGGCAGAAAAATACTTAGATTTAAAAGTTGGCGACATTCCCCCGCTAATTGAAACCCCCAATATCGGATTACTCCACCCCGATTATCAAGGGTTTTTTGAATCACCCCGCGAGTATTTGGAATGGTATAAAACCCATTGTAGAGACGCGATTCATCGCGTCTCTACAAAACCAGTTATCGGAATTCTCCTCTACCGCAAACACGTCATCACCAAACAACCCTACATTCCCCAACTAATTCGCAGTTTTGAATCAGCCGGTTTAACTCCTTTACCCATCTTCATCAACGGCGTAGAAGGACACGTGGCGGTACGAGATTTAATGACAACCGACTATGAAATTCAGCAACGACAACTAGGTAATATAGAAACTCCCTCATTATCAAGTGAAGCAGTAAAAGTGGATGCGATCGTTTCCACAATTGGCTTTCCTCTGGTGGGTGGCCCAGCTGGTTCAATGGAAGCTGGCCGTCAAATAGAAGTAGCAAAACGCATCCTCACTGCCAAGAATGTACCTTATATTGTTGCTGCACCACTATTAATTCAAGATATTTCCTCGTGGACGCGCCAAGGTATCGGCGGATTGCAAAGTGTCGTATTGTACGCATTACCAGAATTAGATGGCGCTATTGATACCGTTCCCCTTGGTGGTTTGGTGGGTGAAAATATTTATCTGGTTCCCGAAAGGGTGGAACGATTAATTGGTAGGGTAAAAACTTGGGTGGCTTTGCGACAAAAACCTGCATCGGAACGCAAAATTGCCATTATATTATATGGATTTCCACCAGGTTATGGTGCTGTGGGTACAGCTGCATTATTAAATGTGCCGCGTAGTTTGCTGAAGTTTCTCCACGCACTCAAAGAACAAGGTTATACCGTCGGAGATTTACCGGAAGATGGCGAAGAATTGATTCGCTGGGTGAAAGAGGCGGATGAAGCTAATCCTCTTGTGGGGCAGTCGTCTCGCCTGCCCCTAGATAATGGCGGGCAAGATGCCCACCCCACAAATACTCTCAATGTTCGCACTCTAGAAAAATGGTTGGGATATCTGCAAACTTCCCGCATCGAAAAACAATGGAAATCTCTCACGGGAACTGGTATTAAAACTTATGGTGAAGAATTCCAAATTGGCGGTGTGCAATTAGGCAATGTGTGGATAGGTGTACAACCACCTTTGGGGATACAAGGCGACCCGATGCGCTTAATGTTTGAACGAGATTTAACACCACATCCGCAATATGCTGCTTATTATAAATGGTTGCAAAATGAGTTTCAAGCTAATGCTATAGTTCACTTTGGAATGCATGGGACGGTGGAATGGTTGCCTGGTTCTCCGTTAGGTAATACTGGTTATTCTTGGTCGGATATTCTGTTAGGAAATTTGCCTAATCTATATATATATGCGGCGAATAATCCATCTGAATCGATGTTGGCAAAACGTCGCGGTTATGGTGTATTGATTTCTCATAATGTACCGCCTTATGGACGTGCAGGTTTGTATAAGGAATTGGTGGCGTTACGCGATTTGATTGCAGAGTATCGGGAAGATCCACAAAAGAATTATGTTTTGAAGGAAGGGATTTGTAAAAAAATTGTAGACTCTGGTTTAGATGCCGATTGTCCGTTTGCGGATGCGAAAAAGTTGGGACTTGCGTTTACTCCTGAGAATGTGCGGATGTTTAGCAATCATGCTTTTGATGATTATTTGGTGGAGTTGTATGAATATTTGCAAGTTTTAGAAAATCGATTGTTTTCTTCTGGGCTGCATACTTTAGGGGAAGCACCAAATGAAGAGGAATTGGCTTCTTATTTAGAGGCATATTTTGGGGAGGAGGAAGGAAAAAACGAAGAAAGAGAACAAGAGGAAAAACTAATAAAAGATTTGTTGATGCAATCTACGGATGAGTTGACGAATTTGTTAAGGGGGTTGAATGGCGAGTATATTCCGCCTGCGCCTGGTGGAGATTTGTTACGGGATGGGGCTGGTGTTTTGCCTACGGGGAGAAATATTCATGCTTTAGATCCTTATCGGATGCCTTCGCCTGCGGCGTATGAACGGGGACGAGAAATTGCTCAAAAAATTATCGCCCAGCATTTAGATGAACATGGGAAATATCCAGAAACGGTAGCGGTGATGTTATGGGGATTGGATGCGATTAAAACTAAGGGTGAATCTTTAGGGATTCTGTTGGAATTGGTGGGGGCTGAACCTGTTAAGGAAGGAACTGGTAGAGTTGTTCGTTATGAATTAAAGCCGTTGGCGGAGGTTGGACATCCCCGCATTGATGTGTTGGGTAATTTGTCTGGAATTTTCCGAGATAGTTTTGTAAATATCATCGAATTGCTGGATGATTTATTTCAACGGGCGGCTGATGCTGATGAAGCGGACGATCGCAATTTTATCAGGAAACACGCTTTAGCTTTAAAAGCCCAAGGTGTGGAAAATGCCTCGGCGAGATTGTTTTCTAATCCGGCGGGTGATTTTGGTTCTTTGGTGAACGATAGAGTAGTGGATGGTAACTGGGAATCTGGCGAGGAATTAGGCAATACTTGGCAAAGTCGCAACGTATTTAGCTACGGGAGAGAAGATAAAGGTCAAGCTAGACCAGAAGTTTTGAATACTTTGTTAAAAACTAGCGATCGCATTGTTCAAGAAATCGATTCGGTAGAATATGGTTTAACCGATATTCAAGAATATTACGCTAATACGGGCGGTTTGAAAAAGGCAGCAGAAAAACAAGGCGGTAAGAAGGTGACAACCAGCTTTGTAGAAAGTTTCTCGAAGGATACTACACCCCGCAAGTTAGATGATTTGCTCAGAATGGAGTACCGCACCAAGTTGGTAAATCCCAAATGGGCGCAAGCGATGGCGAATCAAGGTTCTGGTGGTGCTTTTGAAATTTCCCAACGGATGACGGCGTTGATTGGTTGGGGTGGTACTGCTGATTTTAGCGATGATTGGGTTTATGACCAAGCGGCTGATACTTATGCCTTAGATGCACAGATGGCAGAGAAGTTACGGAAGGCGAATCCTGAAGCTTTTCGCAATATTTTAGGCAGAATGTTAGAGGCGCATGGGCGGGGTTTCTGGGAAGCTGATGGTGATAAGTTAGATAAATTGCGCCAGTTATATGAGTTAACGGATGAAGAGTTGGAAGGTGTGACAGTTTAGAAGGTAGATGCGTTAAAAGTTCAAATAAAAATTATTGTAGAGACGGCGATTTATCGCGTCTTCACTTAACCGAACCGTATTGAAAGCGATGTCTACGACGGGCTACGCCTACGCTATTACGCTTGAAGCTGTAAAAATTTAAACCTTTGCAGCTAAGATTACTTCATGTATAACAAAGGCTTAAGTTTTTCTGGCAAATGTATAAGCCCTTCCTGGAAAGGCTTAATACTTTGCAACAAATATTCTTCCATGTATAAGAAAGGCTTAAGTTTTTCTGGCAAATATATAAGTCCTTCCTGCAATTGTTTAATGCTGTGCAACAAATGTTCTTCCATGTATAAGAAAGGCTTAAATCATTGCAGCAATTGTTGTAACGAAATTATGACTCTATTTAATACCGGAAATAGAATATAGTCTAAGTAAAATTAACTAATTTTTGAGAAATGTAATTGTAACTGATTTGCTATATTTTCCCATGACAATCATAAATATTTTGGTATAAAACAGTACTAATAACCTAGTGGCAGAGATGCATTATGGCACGTCGTAAAAGAAATTCCACCGCTTTAGAACGAGCCGATCGCCGGATTGAAAGTTTACAATCTATTAATATAAAACTTGACTTTGGTGAAGGATTGACTATACAAGCTTACACCACGACAATTAACGATCTCCGGTCTAAGCTTGCTGCCTACAACACTGCATTATCTACCATTGACAAACTTACAGATGACGTGAATAACGCCGAAAAGGCTGTAATAGCGATGTCAGAAAAAATGTTATTAGGAGTTGGCAGCCGTTACGGTAAAACCAGCCGAGAATACGAGATGGCGGGTGGTGCTAGACGAGGTAATACCAAGAAGAAGCAAAGCGTAGTAGGCAATTCTAAATTCACCAATTCTTTAGCAGCCGATTCTGTTCAGCTTTCTTCTACAAATGGATCTATGAATCGGGTGTAGGGTGCGATCGTCAGTTGAGTAAAATCCAATAGGGTTTAGTGTCAACTTAACTTAAGCTCAAACACTCAATTTACCCTGGTTTGAGATCCCCCAACCCCCTTAAAAAAGGGGCACTAGTTCCCCTCTTTTTAAGGCTAGGGTGTGTATACACAAGTCAAATTACCCCCCTTAATCCCCCCGATGCATTGGGGGGAGACTGGAAATTTAGTTCCCTCCCCTTTGCAAGGGGAGGGTTAGGGTGGGGTAAAACTGACGCGAAAAACCAAGTGAGTAAACTATTTCAGACTTGTGTATTTCTGCAACTGCTGCACAAACGCATCATGTTCCGGTGACTTCAACCCCGCTTGCACCACCTCCAAGACTCGTACCATCTGATTGTTTAACAGCGCCTCTACCGCTAACCACAAACCCGGAAACACCCCAGAGCGAATAATTCCATCTGCACCGGGAGATAGCAATCGATAGTCGCCGTCAATTAGGCAAAACCATTCAATTTTATTCTCGTAAGATTGCCAGATTACGTACTCCAACACTCCATTACGGCGATAAACCTGCTTTTTGCTGCCTGTATCAATGGCTGCACTACTTGCAGCAATTTCAACAATCAATTCGGGAGATCCTTCAATGTAACCATCGCGGCTCAAACGGGTTTGTCCGCCTGCGTCTGGTTCAATAAACAGGACTACATCTGGCTGGGGTTCATTGTCTAAATCTAGTCTGACTGTTGCGGCATTACTCAAGTCAACACCAGGAGTCAGTGATTGGTAGACACCTAACCAAGTTATCACCCGACTGTGGGGTTTGCCATGTTGCTCGTGTCTTACAGGAGATGCCACGTAAACAATTCCTTCAATCAGTTCTGCTTTCTTGATATGGGGTGCAGCCGCATAACGCCGTTCAAATTCAGGGCGAGTTAAGCGATCGCCACTTTCAAGCGGAGGCAGATGTTTCTGGTGTGGGTACTCTCTAACCATTTGCCAATCCTTGGAGTTGCCGGATATTTCTGACTTTAGCAAACCTCAGTTATCAGTTATAATTTTTTGATTTGCTGCTTTTCTCAAATTCCAAAAATTATAAAATGTAATGTTAATTGTCATCGTGTGTTCTACCGTAGGGCTATTTCGTTCTACACATAAACCGCCCAGAACTAAAGTTCCGGGCTAATAGCAGAAGTCGTCTAAAGACGACTAAAAGCTTTTATTAGTCGTCTTTAGACGACTTTTTCTATTAGCCTCAGAATTTATTCTGAGGCGGGCTGGATGAGAATGAAATAGCCCTGGTTCTACGTGCGATCGCTTACTCGCCCAAGTTAGGCATTGCCGACAATTAATGCTGCATAACAGATTCCAACTAGCTATCATTAGCTAAGTGGTATGCCAGATATATCGACGGCAATACCATTTAGTTAGCAGTCTTTCTTAACTGCTTACACTCGCACCCATAAAAATTAGTTCGATCCATTTTCTATTCCCTGCTCTCTATTGTGATACGCATTGGCTAAAAGTACTCTAAATAAGTACGGGGTGCAAAAAATATAAAAAATTCCTCAAGATTCAAGATTAAGGATAAGGCTATGGCAACCGAACAGTTAACTAGAGACAGCGACAATCTAGATTTAAATCAACTACTAAGAACGCTGAATGCTGTTAAACAGGGTGACTTTTCTGCTCGGATGCCCATAGACCATACTGGTGTAGCGGGGAAAATAGCTGATACGCTCAATGATATTATTGACCAGAATGAGCGGATGGCGGCCGAACTACAACGGATTGGTAACGTTGTTGGCAAAGAAGGAAAAATTGCTGAACGCGCCTCTCTCGGAGATGTTCGCGGTTCTTGGTTAGATTGTGTTACTTCTGTCAATACTCTAATTACAGATTTAGTTCAACCAACAGCTGAAACTACGCGGGTAATTCGCTCAGTTGCTAATGGTGACTTATCGCAAACGATCGCTACAGAAATTGAAGGCAGACCTCTGCAAGGTGAGTTTCTCCAAACTGCGAATATCGTTAACACGATGGTAGATCGTCTCGGTTCTTTTGCCTCGGAAGTAACGCGGGTGGCGCGTGAAGTCGGAACCGAAGGAAAATTAGGCGTTCAAGCCGAAGTGCAAGGTGTAGCTGGCACTTGGAAAGATTTGACTGATAACGTTAACTTGATGGCGGGTAATCTCACCGGACAAGTTCGCAACATTGCCGAAGTTGCCACGGCGATCGCCAATGGTGACTTATCCAAAAAAATCACTGTCAATGTTAAAGGCGAAATTCTGGAACTCAAAAACACCGTCAACACGATGGTGGATCAGCTTAATTCTTTTGCATCGGAAGTTACTAGAGTTGCCCGTGAAGTGGGAACTGAAGGGAAGTTGGGCGTACAAGCCGAGGTTAAAGGTGTTGCAGGAACTTGGAAAGATTTAACCGATAACGTTAACTTGATGGCAGGAAATTTAACTGCTCAAGTGCGTAACATTGCAGAAGTTACCACGGCGGTAGCAAATGGCGATTTATCCAAGAAAATTACTGTTGATGTCAAAGGCGAAATTTTAGAGTTGAAAAACACTGTCAACATCATGGTAGATCAACTCAATTCCTTTGCCAGTGAAGTTACTAGAGTTGCGCGTGAGGTGGGTGCAGAAGGAAAATTAGGCGGTCAAGCAGAAGTCCGCGGCGTAGCGGGTACGTGGAAAGACTTGACCGATAGTGTGAATTTCATGGCGGGAAGCTTGACGGCACAGGTGCGGAATATTGCAGAAGTCACAACGGCGGTAGCAAATGGCGACTTATCCAAGAAAATCACTGTGGATGTGAAAGGCGAAATTCTGGAACTCAAAAATACCATTAATACAATGGTGGATCAACTAAATTCCTTTGCATCAGAAGTGACACGAGTTGCGCGGGAAGTGGGAACTGAAGGGAAGTTGGGCGTACAAGCAGAAGTGCGGGGAGTTGCGGGGACTTGGAAAGATTTAACCGACAACGTTAACTTAATGGCGGGTAATCTCACCGGACAGGTGCGAAATATTGCCGAAGTTGCAACTGCGATCGCCAATGGCGATTTATCGAAAAAAATCACCGTCGATGTTAAAGGTGAAATTCTGGAACTCAAAAACACCATCAATATCATGGTAGATCAACTCAGTTCCTTTGCAAGTGAAGTAACACGGGTTGCGCGTGAGGTGGGAAGTGAAGGTAAATTGGGCGTGCAAGCCGATGTGCGCGGTGTCGCGGGCACTTGGAAAGATTTAACCGACAGCGTAAACTTCATGGCGGGAAGTTTAACGGCACAGGTGCGAAATATTGCCGAAGTAACTACGGCGGTTGCAACAGGCGATTTATCCAAGAAAATCACTGTGGATGTCAAAGGCGAAATTCTAGAACTCAAAAACACCATCAACACAATGGTGGATCAACTCAATTCCTTTGCATCAGAAGTAACGAGAGTTGCGCGTGAAGTGGGAAGCGAAGGGAAGTTGGGCGTGCAAGCAGAAGTACGCGGCGTAGCTGGAACTTGGAAAGATTTAACCGACAGCGTGAATTTCATGGCGGGAAGCTTAACGGCACAGGTGCGAAACATTGCTGAAGTAACTACGGCGGTTGCAACAGGCGACTTATCCAAGAAAATCACCGTTGATGTCAAAGGTGAAATTCTGGAGTTGAAAAATACCATTAATACAATGGTGGATCAACTCAGTTCTTTTGCAAGTGAAGTGACGCGAGTCGCCCGTGAGGTGGGAACTGAAGGTAAACTTGGCGTACAAGCAGAAGTGAAAGACGTTGCCGGAACTTGGAAAGATTTAACTGACAGCGTAAACTTCATGGCGGGAAGCTTGACGGCACAAGTGCGGAACATTGCCGAAGTGACAACTGCGATCGCTAATGGTGACTTATCCAAGAAAATTACTGTTGCCGTCAAAGGCGAAATTCTCGAACTCAAGAATACCATCAATATAATGGTGGATCAACTCAACTCCTTTGCCAGTGAAGTAACGCGGGTGGCGCGGGAAGTGGGAAGCGAAGGTAAATTAGGTGTGCAAGCAGATGTGCGCGGCGTCGCTGGTACTTGGAAAGATTTAACCGACAGCGTGAACTTCATGGCGGGAAGTTTAACGGCACAGGTGCGAAATATTGCTACAGTCACCACAGCGGTGGCAAATGGTGACTTATCCAAAAAAATCTCCGTTGATGTCAAAGGTGAAATTTTGGAACTCAAAAACACCATTAATACGATGGTGGATCAACTCAATTCCTTTGCCAGTGAAGTAACGCGGGTGGCGCGGGAGGTAGGAACCGAGGGTAAATTGGGCGTACAAGCAGAAGTTAAAGGAGTGGCAGGTACTTGGAAAGACTTGACCGAAAGTGTAAACTTCATGGCGGGAAGCTTGACGGCACAGGTGCGGAACATTGCCGAAGTTACCACGGCGGTAGCGAATGGCGACTTATCTAAGAAAATCACCGTTGATGTCAAAGGTGAAATCCAGGAGCTCAAAAACACCATCAACACAATGGTGGATCAACTAAATTCTTTTGCATCAGAAGTTACCAGAGTTGCCCGTGAGGTGGGAACCGAAGGTAAATTGGGCGTGCAAGCTTACGTCAGAGGAGTTGCAGGTACTTGGAAAGATTTAACAGACAACGTTAACTCGATGGCGGGGAACCTCACCGGACAAGTTCGCAACATCGCGGAAGTTACCAAGGCGGTAGCTAATGGCGACTTATCTAAGAAAATTACCGTCGATGCCAAAGGCGAAATTTTAGACTTGAAGAACACCACCAATACAATGGTGGATCAACTCAGTTCCTTTGCAAGTGAAGTAACGCGGGTAGCGCGGGAAGTGGGAACTGAAGGGAAGTTAGGCGGACAAGCGCAAGTCCAAGGTGTTGCAGGGACTTGGAAGGATTTAACAGATAACGTTAACTCGATGGCGGGTAATTTAACGGCACAAGTGCGCGGTATCGCCAGAGTCGTAACAGCAGTTGCTAACGGTGACTTGAAACGGAAGCTAATGTTAGATGCCAAAGGAGAAATTGAAACCTTGGCAGAGACAATCAACGAGATGATTGATACCCTAGCAACATTTGCCAATCAGGTAACTACAGTAGCGCGGGAAGTGGGAATCGAAGGGAAGTTAGGCGGACAAGCGAGAGTCCCTGGCGCGGCTGGAACTTGGAAAGATTTGACAGATAATGTGAACGAACTTGCTGCTACACTGACAACTCAGTTGCGAGCGATCGCCGAAGTTGCTACAGCTGTAACTAAAGGCGATTTAACTCGTTCAATTGCCGTCGAAGCATTAGGGGAAGTCGCAATCCTCAAAGACAACATCAACCAGATGATTGCTAATCTGCGCGAGACAACGCAGAAAAACACCGAACAAGATTGGTTGAAAACAAACTTAGCCAAGTTTACCCGAATGCTGCAAGGGCAGCGAGATTTGGAAACCGTATCGAAACTAATTCTCTCAGAACTAGCACCCTTAGTAGGAGCGCAACACGGCGTATTCTTTTTGATGGAGTCTGCTGAACATACACCCTATTTGAAACTAATCAGTAGCTACGCTTACCGCGAACGCAGACATCTAGCTAACCGCTTCCACTTGGGTGAAGGTTTGGTGGGACAATGCGCTTTAGAAAAAGAGCGAATACTGCTAACGGATGTACCCAGTGATTATGTCAGAATTGCCTCTGGTTTAGGAGAAGCCACGCCCCTGAATGCCGTGGTGTTACCTGTACTTTTTGAAGGACAAGTGACAGCAGTCATCGAATTAGCATCCTTCCGCCGCTTTAGCGAAATTCATCTGACATTCTTCGACCAGCTTACCGAAAGTATAGCGATCGTCCTCAACACGATCGCCGCATCGATGCGAACTGAAGAATTACTCAAGCAATCGCAATCTTTGGCTGAAGAACTCCAAACCCAGCAAAGCGAACTCAGGGAAACTAACAAGCGCTTAGAACAACAAGCACAATCACTCAAAACTTCAGAAGATTTACTCAGAGGACAGCAGGAGGAATTACAACAAACTAACGCCGAATTAGAAGAAAAGGCAGAGTTGTTGGCGATGCAGAAGAAAGAAGTCGAGCGCAAAAATCGAGAAATCGAACAAGCAAGAATGTCTTTAGAAGACAAGGCTGAACAACTCGCCCTTTCTTCAAAATACAAATCAGAATTTCTCGCCAATATGTCCCACGAACTGCGGACACCGTTGAACAGCTTGTTGATTTTGGCGAAATTGTTGTCAGATAACATCGATCGCAACCTTACCGCCAAACAAGTCGAATACAGCCAAACAATTTACTCAGCCGGTACCGATTTGCTGGCATTAATCAATGACATTCTGGATCTCGCCAAAATTGAATCTGGAACTATGTCGATTGACATAACTCAAATGCCATTGACAGAATTGGGCGATCAGATTGAGCGCACCTTCCGACAAATTGCTCAGAGCAAAGGACTTGGTTTCGCAATTGAATTGGCTCCCGAATTGCCCACGACCATCTATACAGATGTCAAACGCTTACAACAGGTCTTAAAAAATCTCCTCTCCAATGCTTTTAAATTTACAGAAAAAGGAGAAGTACGCTTACAGATTGCGGTGGCGAAACAGGGATGGAGCAAAGACCAAGAAAGTTTGAATCGCGCCCAAAATGTCATCGCCTTCTCAGTCAGCGATACAGGCATTGGCATTGCTCCCGACAAGCAAAAAGTTATTTTCGAGGCATTTCAGCAAGCCGATGGCTCTACCAGTCGGAGATACGGCGGTACCGGATTGGGCTTATCAATTAGCCGTGAAATCGCCCGTCTCTTTGGCGGCGAAATTAAACTAATCAGTCAACCCGGCCAAGGCAGCACCTTTACATTCTACTTCCCCCAATTGAGTCCAGAGTTCCGAGTTCCGAGTCCTGAGCCAACATCAACTCAATCCAGCACAGACGCGATTAATCGCGTCTCTACCCACTCCTCACTCCTCACTACTTCGGCTCCTTTCGACTTCGCTCAAGGCAAGTCGCTCAGTACAAGTCCTCACTTACCACTGATTAATGACGATCGCAGTACTATCGGCGTAGGCGATCGCGTGTTACTAATTGTTGAAGATGACATTAATTTTGCGCGTATCCTGCTAGAGATGGCGCAACAGCAAGGATTCAAGGCGATCGCTGCCCAAACAGGCACTACAGGTTTGATGCTAGCGCAGCAATTCTTACCTTCAGCCATTTTGCTAGATATCAGGTTGCCAGAAATGGATGGTTGGACTGTATTAGATCGTCTCAAGCATGACCCAAATACCCGCCACATTCCTGTACATATCATGACCGTTGAGGAAGGAAGACAACGCGGTTTGCAATTAGGTGCGATCGCATATCTGCAAAAGCCTTTAACCAGCGAGACAATATCCGAGGCGTTGACCAAAATTAAAGGTTTTGTGGAGCGCCAAGTGAAAAATTTGCTAGTAGTCGAAGACGACGACACTCAACGGCTGAGTATTGTTGAGTTGATTGGTAACAGCGATGTTTCGACCACAGCAGTGGGCACTGGTGCAGCAGCTTTAGAAGCTATTCGCGCCCAGCATTTTGATTGCCTGGTTCTCGATTTAGGGCTACCCGATATGACTGGGTTTGAACTGATCGAGCAGATAAAGCTTTTACCTCACGGTAAAACTTTACCAATTATTGTCTACACAGGTAGAGAAATTAGCAAAGCTCAAGAAACGGAACTCAGACGAATTGCCGAAACAATCATCATTAAAGATGTGCGATCGCCCGAACGTCTCCTCGATGAAACAGCATTATTTTTACACCGAGTCCAAGCAAATTTACCAGCACCCAAACGAGAAATACTCGAACAACTGCATTCTATAGACTACTTACTCGCTGGCAAAAAAGCGCTAATTGTAGACGACGATATGCGGAATATCTTTGCGCTGACAAGTATGCTGGAGCGTTATCAAATCCAGGTTTTATATGCTGAAAACGGCAGAGAGGGGATTACTCTGTTGGAAACTACACCAGATATTGATGTTGTTTTGATGGACGTAATGATGCCAGAAATGGACGGTTACGAAACAACACGCTTAATCCGCCAAAACGAGCAATTTAAATCTTTGCCGATTATTGCACTGACCGCTAAAGCCATGCAAGGCGATCGCGAGAAGTGTATTGAAGCGGGCGCATCAGATTACATCACCAAACCCGTAGATACTGAACAATTGCTGTCGCTATTGCGTGTTTGGCTATATCGTTAACGGAATAACTAAGCTACAATTCAAGCAGAGTAAGCATTTCCCGCTCAGAGACTCCCCATGTTTGATAACCTGCAAACCCAAATTTACCAACTAGAACAATTTGCCAACAGCCTTGTTTCTAACCAACTGACACACCTTAGCGGGGTAAGCGTTGGCATCATCTTTGTTGCTGGCTTGCTTACCAGTCTTACACCCTGTATGCTTTCGATGCTGCCAATTACCATTGGTTACATTGGTGGTTATGAAGCTAAAAGCCGCTTGCAAGCAGCTGCCCAATCAACTTGGTTTGCTTTAGGTTTAGCAACTACACTAGCAGGGCTAGGTATTATAGCAGGTTTAGTTGGAAAAGTCTACGGTCAAGTGGGAATTGGTTTGCCGATTATCGTCAGCATTATCGCCATTCTCATGGGACTGAACTTATTAGAAGCACTGCCTCTACAATTTCCATCCTTGAATGAAACCAATTGGATTTCGCCAGATTTGCCAGCAGGATTGCGTTCTTATTTGCTGGGGCTGACTTTCGGTTTAGTCGCATCTCCTTGTAGCACGCCTGTTTTAGCGAGCTTGTTAAGTTGGATTGCTAGTACACAAGACTTAATTTTAGGCGCTGTTTTGTTACTTTCTTATACAGCCGGTTATGTGGCACCGTTGATTTTGGCGGGTACTTTTACAGCTTCAATTAAAAAATTACTAGAATTGCGTCGCTGGTCTGGCTGGATTAACCCAGTTAGTGGGGCACTATTGGTAGGATTCGGTGTATTTTCCTTAATTTCTCGGATTCCCCTTGGCAGTTTTTAATATCAATACGTTGTATTAGATTTTATACCTAATGACTTTAGAAGATTCAGCGTCCAAAGAAATAAAATGGTGGGCATTACCTGGGCAGTTCTTACGCCAAGAACTTTTGCCCGTACTGACTAACTTAAAATTAGCGATCGCACTACTGCTATTGATTGCCATCTTTAGCTCTACTGGTACTGTCATTGAGCAAGGTCAGTCACCCGCATTTTACCAAGCCAATTACCCAGAACATCCAGCTTTATTTGGTTTCTTAACTTGGAAAGTAATTCAAGTAGTTGGATTAGACCACGTATATCGTACCTGGTGGTTTCTGGCATTACTGATCTTATTTGGCACAAGTTTAACTGCTTGTTCATTTACCCGTCAGTTACCAGCCTTAAAAGCTGCCCAGCGCTGGAAATATTACGAAGAACCACGACAATTTCAAAAATTAGCTTTAAGTGCAGAACTAGATACTGCTTCTCTAAATTCCCTCAGCGAAATCTTACAAAAACACCGCTATAAAATTTTTCCAAATCAAGAAAAAGCAAATCTTCTTTACGCCCGCAAAGGAATAGTCGGACGCATCGGCCCAATTATTGTTCATATTGGGATCGTTGCTATTTTGCTAGGGGGAATTTGGGGGGCGATGACTGGGTTTTTGGCTCAGGAAATGGTTGCCAGTGGCGATACATTTCAAGTGACAAATATTGTCGATGCTGGGCCTTTAGCCGCAGCGCAAGTCCCGAAAGATTGGTCTGTGCGCGTCAATCGTTTTTGGATTGACTACACACCATCTGGCGGCATCGATCAATTTTATTCCGATATGTCTGTCTTGAATAATCAGGGAGAGGAAGTTGACCATAAGAAGATTTTTGTCAACGAGCCTCTGCGCTATCATGGCGTAACTTTCTATCAAACTGATTGGGGAATTGCAGGTGTTCGCGTCCAATTTAACAACAGCCCGATTTTTCAGTTGCCGATGGCGCAATTGAACACCAACGGTAACGGACGCATTTGGGGAACCTGGGTTCCGACTAAACCAGATTTGAGCGAGGGTGTCTCTTTATTAGCGAAAGACTTGCAAGGGATGGTATTAATTTATGATGCCACTGGCAAACTTGTTGATACAGTTCGCGCGGGGATGTTCACCGAAGTTAATGGCGTGAAGCTGAAAATTCTAGATGTAATTGGTAGCACTGGCTTACAAATTAAAGCCGATCCAGGCATCCCAATTGTTTACACAGGGTTTGGCTTACTCATGCTGGGTGTGGTAATGAGTTACTTTTCCCACTCACAAATTTGGGCATTGCAAAAAGGCGATCGCTTATATATTGGTGGCAAAACTAATCGCGCCCAAGTTGCTTTTGAACAAGAAGTTTTAGAGATTTTAGATCGGCTGAGTTCACAGGCAAAAGGTGAAGAGAAAGAGGCAGCGATTGAAGTTTAAACACAAAAAGGCGCATTCGCATTAGCGTTCGCGCAGCGTCTCGTAGAGAAGCGGTAGCGAGGTTAGGAGCGTCAGCGTCTCGCACAGAAGGAAATCGCAGAGGAACGCAGACGCAGAAGATTACTTTGCGTACCTTTGCGTTAACCTCCGCGTCCCTTTGCGTTTCAAAATTATTTACAACTAATTACACCCACACGCCTACAAACATTGAAATTACTAGAGGTATTTATTAAACATTGGAACAAAAAATTTCTATGTCTGCCAAACTTCAATCTCAGGGACGGGTTTGCCTTCTACCTTTAATCGTTATCTTGTTGAGTATTGCTTCTTGCGCTGCCGAGCAAAAAAACATCAAGCGTGTTTCCCTTGTTGGTACTGGGGCAAGTTTTCCCGCACCTTTGTACGAGCGTTGGCTTTCAGATTACAACCAGCAAAATCCCAATATAGAAATTAACTATCAAGCTATCGGAAGCAGTGCTGGAGTGCAACAGCTCATCGACGGTACTGTAGATTTTGCAGCTAGTGATGTGGGAATTACAAGGGAACAAGCAGCCAAGGTAAAACGGGGAGTCATAGCTTTGCCAATAACTGCCGGTTCTATTGTGCTAGCTTATAACCTCACACCATCTATAGGGCAGTCGCCTCAAGTCAATGTGCCACCCACTCTCAGGCTACCACGCCAAGTTTACGTAGATATCTTTCTCGGAAAAATTAAGAATTGGAATCATCCTAGAATAGGTGCAGCTAATCCAGGTGTAAGTTTGCCCGATTTACCAATTCAAGTTGTAAACCGAACTGATGGTAGTGGAACTACAAGCGTATTTACGCAACACCTAAGCGCCATCAGCCCAGAATGGAAAAGCAAAATTGGGGCTGGTAAATCTGTAGCATGGCGAATAGGAATTGGTGGAAAGGGTAACGAAGGTGTTACCGCCCTGATTCAACAAATACCAGGAGCTATTGGCTATGTAGAATACATTTACGCCAAACAAAATAAGCTTCCTGTGGCTGCTTTAGAAAATAAATCTGGTAATTATATTACGCCGACACCAGAATCTGTAGCACAAACTTTAGAGGCAGTAAAATTACCAGGTGATAATTTGATTGCTTTTATCACCGATCCTACAGGTACCCAGTCTTATCCCATCGTCACTTACAGCTGGCTTTTAACTTATCACCAATATCCAAACCGAGTTAAAGCTCAAGCACTGAAAAACTTTGTAAATTGGGCTGTGATTGACGGGCAAAAATCCAGTTTGGAACTTGGATATATT
Source organism: Nostoc sp. DedQUE07 (assembly GCF_034530975.2). Lineage (NCBI taxonomy): Bacteria > Bacillati > Cyanobacteriota > Cyanophyceae > Nostocales > Nostocaceae > Nostoc > Nostoc sp. DedQUE07. The sequence goes on from NZ_JAVRCC020000031.1 coordinate 91,701, forward strand.
CCTTTATCAAAAAAAGTTGTGCTGCAAGTGCAATCTGCCGTCAAGAAAATTGCTGAATAAATATAGCAGTTCTCCTGTGGATGCAACATAGACTAAATGGTTGAAAAAGAGGCAAGGGAGCAGGGAGCAGGGGAGATAGTTCAGATATTGCGTTTAGTTATAAACTTTGTAAAGAATAAGAAATTTTTTAGCAACCCAATAATCATTGCAGTTTTATTATGAAATAGGAAACAGCTAATAACTTTATTCCTAGTTGACTGAAGTTTAGTGCTGTTATTTGGTGGAGGGTGCAATGTCCGGTGATTTGGATTTTGCTCTTTAGAGTGCTTTGGCTAGGAATTGTGCACTTGCTCAATTAACTTTAGATAGCGGTTTTTCCAATATTTTTAAGCTTCTAACTTAATAGAAGTAACTGCCAGACCCTGACCAAATAGTACTTTTTTGATTGATATTCCCATTATTATCTGGAGGCTATTGCTATGTTCAATGAACAAGCTTACTTGCTAGCATACCCTGATGTAGCGGCGGCTGTTAATGCTGGCTCTTTTAGCTCAGGATTACAACAGTATGAACAGTTTGGACAATTTGAGAACGATCGCTTTGGCTTTTTTTTTGGAACCAACGGGAATGACACCGTAACTGGCTTTGGTGAAGGTAACAAACTCATTGCTGGACTTGGTTTTGACGTTTTATCAAATGGAGCAACAGTTGCAGGAGTCGGTCAGATCGATACCCTAATTGGCACCCAAGCACAAGATGTATTCCTCCTTGGCCATCCTACATTGTCTTCATTAACCTCCACGCCTCAACAATTTTACGTTGGTGGCGGTAATACAGATTATGCTCTAATCCAGAACTTTGAGCCAGGCATTGACAAGATTGTGCTAGAAGGAGCAGCACAGAACTACACGACTCAAGTAATAAACGGAAGTTTAAACATCTCTACATTATCGGGGGACTTAGTTGGTATTGTGGAGGGGGTTACTTTTTTAAGACAGGTTCCGGGTGATTTTATTGACATTACACAATTCAACATTCCATTTAATGCTATTGGACAGTTTTCTGTTTTTTTGTAATGCAATGTACGACTTCCTTTGCGACGAGATTGTCAAACTGTAACAGTTTTTGAGTATTACAATGCTCTTCGCTTCCTCCAATACCGAAGCAAAGCCAGCTTAACACAACAAGGTTGGGCGGCGTGTGCCTAATCGCAGAATGACTTCCAGGATGGAGTAACACGAACCATCGCATCACGATTATTCGTAACATATCATGAGTAATTCAGCAGTGTTAGCTCCTCATTTATCCTTAGTGCTAATCATCTGTAGTTCACTAAGTGTTGTTGCTTTATGGAGTTAAGTTTACTGAATGTTTATTAGCTGGAAAGATTGGAACTGGTTGTTGGCGTTAGGGAGTTTGTTAATTATTGATGGTGCAATCTCAGCCTCTATCAATTGTGCTCTTGCCCAACCCATAGCTGATGATACCTTAGCTAAAAATTCTATTGTTAAACCTAGTATCATTCCGTTAAACAAAGATGTATCTAGTATCCTGATCGATGGTGGAGTCACTAGAGGAGCTAATCTTTTGCATAGTTTTAAGGAATTTAATATTGGAGAAAAAGAAGGAGTCTATTTCATTAATCCTATCGGCATTAAGAACATTTTGAGTCGAGTTACAGGAGATAAAGGCTCTGAAATTCTAGGAACTCTGGGAGTATTGGGCAATGCTAACCTGTTTTTGATTAATCCCAATGGGATCATCTTTGGGCCAAATGCCAGCCTGAGTCTCAACGGTTCGTTTGTAGGAACAACAGCAAATGCCATCGGGTTGGCTAATGGTGACATTTTCAGTGCAAATCCGGTTAAAAACCTGCCAACCGGACTGTTGAATGTAAATCCTTCTGCATTTTTTTTCAATCAAATTGCTGCCCCAATTCAAAATAACTCAGCTAACCTAAAGGTCAAAAATAATCGTAGTTTGCTGCTAATGGGTGGCAACGTGAGAATAGATGGTGGCTCATTGAATGCCTTTGGTGGGCGAGTGGAGTTAGGAGGATTAGCACAAGAGGGGACAGTTGATCTCAATATCAGTGATGATAATTTCAGCTTAAATTTTCCGGCTAACATAGCGCCAGCAGATGTGTCGCTCACCAATGGCGCTGAAGTTAATGTCGCCTCTAACGGTGGCGGTAGTATTGCTATCCACGCTCAGAATATAGATATTTTAGACAGAAGTAGCCTGCGTGCTGGCATCAGCCTACTTGCAGGTATCGATGACGCTCAAGCAGGAGATATTATGCTTAGTGCAAAAGGAGCATTAACGGTAAAAAATAGCTTTGTTTACAATGCTGTTTTTGATAGGGGGAATGGCGGTGATTTACTTGTTGACACAGGAAAATTGATTATTCAAGATGGAATAGTAGCGACTGCTACTACTTCTAGTGGTAGTGCTGGGGATCTAGTTGTGAAAGCCTCTAACTCAATAGAACTAACTGGCAGTTCCTCATCAAACGGTACAATTGACATCAATGTTCCGATTAATTCCGCCGATAATTCTTCCAATTTTCCTGTTCCAATTGGCTTGTTTTCCGCTTCCTTGGATGTCAAGAATCTTCTTGCCCAGAATCTTCGTAATGCTCCTCCTTATTTAAAAAATTTTATAATTTCTTCTCTACCTACTGCAAGTGGAAATGCCGGAAACCTGACCATTGAAACTGGGCGGTTAATTGTCTCTAATGGGGCAGTAATATCGGCAGGGAGTACTACCCCAGGGCGAGCCGGAAATTTATTCGTGAACGCAAAAGACTCTATAGAACTTAGTGGCACCTCAGCTAATGATGCTTCTCAAGGACTAGGACTGTTCACCATAGGCAGTAGAGTTCCCAGTGGATTGCGTAATGAAACTACAGGTTTGGGGCAAGGAGGCGACTTGACTATTGATACTGAAAGATTAATTGTCCGTGATGGGGCTTGGGTGACAGCAGGTACTGGTGGAGAGAAGCCAGGAGGAAAATTAACTGTGAATGCTTCAAAGTTAGTAGAAATAAAAGGCATCGGCAGAGACAATAATGTTCCTAGCGTCTTAGCTAGTGGAACACAGGGATCTGGAAAATCAGGCGGCATGGCTATTACTACTAAAAAGTTAATAGTCAGTGATGGGGGAATCATATCATCGGGTACTTCTAGCTTGGGAAAAGGCGGAGATTTAACTATCAACGCCTCCGAATCTGTAGAACTCCTCGGCACCTCAAAGCAAGGAGTGTCCGCCGATGTCTTAGAGCAACTAATTGGAATTAGTGGAGGCTTAGTCTCTAACGTCGTAAAGGATCGTCCGTTTCCTAGTGGTATAATTACAGGGACTACAGGTCAAGGAAATGCTGGAAACTTGGTAATTAAGACTGGACAGTTGTTTATCCAAGATGGGGCACAAGCATCAGTTTCAACAACCAGTGTAGAGAAAGGGAATGCGGGTTCCTTGACTGTTAATGCCACTTCTATAAAACTGAGTGGAACTTCACGTGAAGGCTCCAACCTCAACGATGTTGTGGGTCGGAGCCTGTTAACGACTGCTACCAGCAAAGACTCAACAGGAAAAGGCGGCGATATTAATTTATACACCAATTCCTTAGAAATCATCGATGGTGCTGCACTGACAGCTAGTACTTCAGGGCAAGGAGATGCAGGTAAAATAACTGTCAATGCTACTGATAAAGTAATAATTAGTGGTAGTGACTTTAATTATGATGACCTAGTTAATAACTTTAGCGATCGGGTAGAAAATATCGGCGTTAGCAGTGGCTTATTTGTCAGTTCTACTGGTTCAGGAACCGCAGGCGACATCGAAATCAACTCACCTAAAATTATTTTAGACAACCAAGGTAAACTCAACGCCGAATCTGCATCCGGTAACGGTGGTAACATCAACATCAATAGCGACTTACTTTTACTCCGTCGCAACAGTCAAATCTCCACCAACGCAGGTACAGACAAATTAGGTGGCAATGGCGGTAACATCATTATCAATAACCTCCCAAATTACCGAGGCTTTATCGTTGCAGTTCCCAACGAAAATAGCGATATCACTGCCAACGCCTTTGAGGGTAGCGGCGGGAAAGTTATTATCAACTCTGCTGGCATCTTTGGGCTACAGCCGCGCAGTCGGCAAGAGCTTGAGCAGCAGTTGCAAACAACCGACCCGAACAAGCTAAATCCTAGTCAGTTGCTAACAAGTGACATCACTGCCATCTCCCAAAGCCAGCCTTCCTTAAATGGTGAGATAAATCTCAACACACCTGATACTGACCCTAGTCGCGGCTTAATTCAACTACCCTCTAACCTCGTCGATGCATCCCAACAAATCGCTCAAGGCTGCACTCCCAGAGGACGACAAACCGCCAGTCGTTTTCTTGCCACAGGACGCGGTGGATTACCCCTTAGCCCCAACGAGCCTCTGCGGGGACGAGCAGTAATTACTGGTTGGGTAGATTTGCCCCCACAAGCAACACAGAGAGTCACGGATAAATTATCTACATCTGTTACTAAATCTACTAATCAGATTGTGGAGGCTCAAGGATGGATTGTTGATGGTAAAGGTGATGTTATTCTTGTGGCTCAATATCCCCAAAGTTCTTCTATTCCCTCTCCTATGTCTTGTAGTCGATGATTCATTATCCCAAGAGTAGGGGGAACAATTCCTATGAAACCTAAGAGTCATAAAAGTAATAAGTGGCCAAGAATGTGTAATATCATGTCCGGTAAATCACTTACGATTAAGCTCCGATGTTAATCCACCAA
>NZ_JAVRCC020000032.1:0-94976 GCF_034530975.2 Nostoc sp. DedQUE07
TCCCCAGTCCCTAGTCCCTACGATTAATTCAGAAATCAAATCAGATTGCTATAGATATAAAAGTGAAATTAAATATGTGTTATCCAAAATCCTTGTAGAGACGTAACATCATGTTACCCACCCCACAAGAATTAATTGGATATTTTTTTATTTGGAAGTCCTTAAGAAGCTACGGTGTACACACATCTCTAAAAATCTTACTCACCCAATATTTCTGTTCAAGTGAAAGTCCTACACTGAGCAAATATCCCGCCCGGAACTTTAGTTCCGGGCTGATAGCTAAAGTCCTCTTTTAGAGGACTAAACTAAATGTCTTGTTTAGTCCTCTAAAAGAAGCCTTTGGTTATGAGACTCGGAATAAATTCCGAGGCCGGATAGATACACCGTTATAAGACTCGGAATTTATTCGGAGGCGGGATAGATACACTGTACCGACACTTGTGTGTACACCGTAGCCTTAAAAAGAGGGGAAAAGAAACTCTAAAAGCCCCCCAATTTATCGGGGGGTTGGGGGGATCTCCAAGACTCAGGTGCTTTGAGAAAGGTTTGAAAACACGGCCTAGTCTCTACATAGTTTCCACTAATATAAAACTCTTATTTTATTTTTGAACAAAACTCAGTATACCTTTATTCCTTATTCCCAGTCCCCAGTCCCTTACTTCTACGAGTGATTCAGGAATCAAATCGGATTGCTACATATCTATTGTAGATTTTCTGGTGTATTCCCTTTTGCTAGTCTTTTGTAAGCTCGTTGTCTATCGTAAAACACTTGACTAAGCTCAGTGCGAAACTGTAGCCTCAAACTACCCTTATCACTGTCTATAGGAACATGGGATAATTTACCGTAACCCTCACTACTACGTTATTTTGCGTAGATTCCGCAAAAATTAGTAAAAAAAAGCAATCTTATTTAACTTATGGTTACTAGGACTTATGATAATTCACACTTCGATGAAAGCACTAATGGGGTTGTTGTAATGGTCGAGCCATACAGCCAAAAAGAGCAAACACAGCAAGTTGTTTACCGCATTTTAGATGCCAATTTAGACCGCGCTCGTGAGGGTTTGCGAATTATCGAAGAATGGTGTCGATTTGGTTTGAACAATGCCCAGTTAGCTCTGGAATGCAAACGGCTGCGACAAGAGGTAGCCAAGTGGCATACCCCAGAATTACGGGCGGCGCGAGATACACCAGGCGATCCTGGAACTGAGTTAACCCATCCTCAAGAAGAACAACGAGCTAGTATAAAATCGGTCTTGCAAGCTAACTTTTGTCGGATAGAAGAAGCATTACGGGTGTTGGAAGAATACAGCAAGCTTTACCAACCAAGTATGGCTAAAGCTTGTAAGCAGATGCGCTATCAGGTTTATACCCTAGAAAGTAGTTTAATGGGTCATCAGCGCCATCAATTGTTGTGGCGATCGCGTTTGTATCTTGTGACTTCCCCTAGTGAAAATTTGTTGAACACCGTCGAAGCTGCACTCAAAGGCGGATTAACACTTTTACAATACCGCGACAAAACCGCCGATGATTCTTTGCGTCTGGAACAAGCGAGAAAATTACGGCAGTTATGCCACATCTACGGTGCTTTGTTTATTGTTAACGATCGCGTGGATGTAGCTTTAGCTGTCGATGCCGATGGGGTGCATCTGGGACAACAAGATATGCCTATTGCTGTTGCTCGGCAATTACTGGGTTCGCAACGTCTTATCGGTCTTTCTACCACAAATAAAGAAGAAATGCAAGCAGCAATTGCTGAAAATGTAGATTATATTGGCGTGGGGCCAGTTTATGAAACTCCCACGAAAGTAGGTAAGGCAGCAACAGGGCTAGAATATGTCAGCTATGCAGCCAAAAATTGCTCAATTCCCTGGTTTGCGATTGGGGGAATAGATGCCAACAATATCAATGATGCGATCGATGCTGGAGCCGAACGTGTAGCAGTGGTGCGATCGCTCATGCAAGCCGAACAGCCTACCCTGGTGACGCAATATTTGCTCTCCCAACTAAATCGCATTAAGCCAGAAATTTAAAAGAGTCATTTGTCATTTGTCATTTGTCATTTGCTCAAAGTGAGTAACCAATACCCAATTTCCAATGCCCAATGCCCAATGCCCAATGCCCAATTCCCAATGCCCCACACACATATTATGTCTAATGAGATTTCGATTCAGGTGAATGGGGAAACCCATAGCTGCTCATTTCAAACTTCTTTACCCGACTTACTCCAACAGTTGGGTTTTAACCCCCGATTGGTGGCTGTGGAGTATAACGGCGAAATTTTACACCGACAATTTTGGCCGCAAACAAAAGTGCAACCAGGCGATCGCTTAGAAGTGGTAACTATTGTTGGTGGTGGTTAGTTAATTTGAGCCAGCAAGCCCAAATCTTTAAGGCTACGTCGTGTAATCTCGATGCGGGCGGGTGCATCTTCCGATTTTTGCATATCAAGGGTTGTGGCGAAAAAGTAGACGTTTTTGTTTTGCTCTAAATAACCCACAAACCAACCAACATTTGGTTTAGTACTCGTTAACCATCCTGTCTTTCCTCGCAGTGTGTAGTCTGGAGTTTGTTCGCGTACCATAATGTCTTTGACAAGATTTATTGTCCGTTGCGAGAAAGGCAAATCGCCTTGATATAACCGTTGCAAAAACTTAATTTGCTCTTTGGGTGTAATTTGCAATAGCTGCGGTTGTAACCAAAAACGATCGATGTCTGCGACAGTGCCAATCTGACGGTTTCCGTAGCCTACTTTATTAATAAATTGCTGCATCCGTTCATATCCAGCCCTACGTGCCAATACTTGATAGAACCAAACAGTTGAATCCTTAAAGGCTTGACGCAAATTTGTATCATGATTCCAGGCATCAATGTCTCGGTGAATTCCATCCCAAGTGAGAACTGCCACATCATCAGGAACTACACCTATTTCTAATGCCACCAGCGCGTTAAAAATTTTGAAGGTTGAAGCTGGAGCGATCGCAGTTGCATTACGTTGAGGATTGTGTTCATAGATGCGGTTGTTTTTTGAGTCGTAAATCAAGATTGAGCCTTCACGCTCAAATTCTTGAAAGTGTCGCCCGAAATTTGGCGCTTTCACAGCAGGACGTTCAGATGAAGTTGAAGCAGGTTGAGCCACAACATACATTGCCCCAAAGGTAATCACACTAACTACAGCAAGACATCCAATGACTGTAAACACGAAAGATTGCATTCGGTGCTTTGTGTAACGCCGAAGGGATTGCTCTATGTTAAACCAGATATTCTTCATTGCACATTTAATCACATCACAAGCGAGATTTTACAATGAAATCTTGCTCTTTTGCGAAGCAATTTGTTAAAGGTTATGCAGAAACATGACTTATAGTAAATTGCCCTTTTTGATATTTTTTGAATTTGATAATTCAATCCGATTTAGTTAATAAAATCATTTCACAAAATTGCATTTTTTCCATCTGCTTTGTAAAGCGAGCGATGGAGAGTTTTACGCTTGGCTAATTCTTTACCTTTACGACCGAGTTGCTCGCGTAGTTGTTGGTCTTTGCACAACCGATTGAAAGCTTGAAAAACTTCATAACCAGAATTGGGATTAACGAGTATCCCATTTTCTTCATGCTGAACTGTATCTAGAACACCACCTAAACGAGGGGCAATTATCGGCTTACCGAAGTAACTTGCTTCTAAATAAGCCATACCAAAACCTTCCATATTATTAGGTTTAGTATCTGATAAAGTCAGCATGGCAAATATGTCGCAAGCTGCATAATAACCTGCTAATTCTCGCTCTGGCACATATCCGGCAAAGTGGACGCGCTTATCTACTCGCAAACGATGCGCTAGAGATTTCAGTTCTGACTCACTTGGCCCTTGCCCGCAGAGTATATAGTGGACATCAACCCCAAAAGTTAGCAATATTGGGATGTTATCAATTACTCGGTCGAAACCTTTATGTTTTACTAGTCTGCCGATGGAGAGAATCACTATTGCTGAATCAGGAATGTTGTATGCCTGACGCACGCGAACCCGTAAATCATCAAGGCTACTGGGACTGGCTACATTATTACCAAATTTTTCTGGTCTGATTACGGGGTTAATGACGTGGGTAGGAGTATTTAATCGGAAAGCAGTTCTGAGGTAATCTCTTGTATAAGAACTGTTACAAACAATGCCTTCGGCTCTATGAAGTGTTAATTTAAATAGCGATCGCAGCACGGGATTGTGTAAAGTGCAAAGAAGATCGTTGCCGTGCAGATAGATAAAAAAGCGAATAGGTAACAAATAGCTCAATAGCAACAGTGAAGGAAAATCATAGCCGTGGCCCCACTCTATATAACGATAGTGATAGCGAAAATAGAGTTTAATTGCTAGGACAAATGAGCAGACGATATTGACCAAAGGTTTGAGGATATTTCCCACATAGCCACTACGCCAATATTTAGGATAATACCAGCGATACACAGGAAACTGTTGACTCTTATCAAATACTCGATCTCCTGAGCAACTAGCTGCCAGTACAATTATTCGTTCTGGATCTTGCAGACAACGATTGTAGATATATTCCCCAATTACAGCTTCTTTCGGCAGAAAGATCCGGGATATGACTAGGATATCTGGGTATGCAGCTTTATCTCTGATTTCGGCTGTTAGTTGAGAAATATGTTCCATAATAAAATTGATGACTATATTTCAAATAGTTTTTAATATTTACAATTAGAATTACTTTCAAAGCCATCATTATTATTTTATTTCTTTTAAAACGAATTTGGTAGACAAATTTGAAGCCTATTTTAGAAGATTAGCCAAAAAGATTGTTTTTTTGTTGTGTTGATTTTATTTTTGTTGCAAATTTCTCATTCTTTGAGAGTTTCTGTGCATAATGAACAAAAAATCAAAGCTAACACTTGTAGCGAAAATGCTCAGTAAACATCTGCTGTGAAAATTCCGAAATTTAGCTACGTTCAATAAAATATCCTAAACACTTAAAGTAGATGTGCCAAAATGCCAAAATTTTTATAGCTACTTAGTTGCAACATTATGTCTATTGTGAAAAATTATAAGGATTACAGACACTTATTAGCTTTCTACGTACACGTAAATTATCAGCCTCCAAATGTATTAATGAGTGCTGTCGGTGGTAGCTAGGCGTTTTGCCCGTGCTAAATATTGAGTAATAATAGGACTTACGCAAGTCACAAAAAAATCGGATTTGTAGTTGGTAGTAAGCGGCTCTAGCCCTGATTTTGAAGACTTTAGTCCTTTTTGCGAGACGCTACGCGAACACTACGAACTGAAAATAATATGATATGCCAGTTGCGTAAATCCTGTAATAAGTTCAGAAGTAGTACTACTTATTCAGTGAAGGATTAAAAAATTAGTCAAAATAATCACTAAAAATTAAAATCATCTGTATAATTCAAAACTGTAGTCTGAAACTAGTCCGAGGCATAGCAAACCATTGCCCGTAGACGTAGCGCATCATAGACATCGCAATTTCTGTGAGGATAAACATGTCTTCCGGTACGGTTCCCCAGTCGAGAAATCCCCCCTGCGATCGCTACTTACCCAAGATAAGACGCGGTAAATTGAATATGTAGCCTCGAAAAGGTAATGCTACGTGAATGCTACAAACTTGCTTGTTACGGGCTAGCGTTAGCAACATCCTGCAAGACTGCTCCCACCATCGGGAGAAATCATAAATAATAATTTCGTTTTTCAAGCGATTGTCTTATGCGTAAAAAACTACAACAAACCATCAAACCGCTGTTAAAAACCTTCTTAGCCCTAAGCTTGGTGTTAGCTTTGGCTCTTGGTCACGCTGACGGCGCCTTAGCAGCCCGCAGTGGAGGTCGCATCGGTGGTGGCTCCTTTAGAGCACCTTCTAGCCGCACCTATACACCGCGTACTTATGCACCTCCTGGCGGGGGCGGCTACTATCCCGGTGGTGGTTATGGTGGTGGTTTTGGTGGTGGCTTTGGCTTTCCCTTCCTACTTCCCTTCTGGGGTATTGGCGGAGGATTTGGTGGTCTATTTAGCATCTTAATTTTCTTTGCGATCGCTAATTTCTTATTGCAAACTTTCCGCCGCGTCTCTAGCGGTGAAACTCCAGAAGCAGATTACAGCAGTAACTCTCCTGTTTCTGTAACTCGTTTGCAAGTAGGTTTGTTAGCTCAAGCGCGTGAATTGCAAAATGAACTCAACCACATTGCTGAAACTGCTGATACTAACACCCCCGAAGGCAGAGCAGAAATTCTCCAAGAAGCCAGTCTAGCTTTACTCCGCCATCCAGAATACTTTGTATATGCAGGCGGTGGCACTCAACAAGCCAGTTTAAATTCAGCTGAAAGTCAGTTTAATCGGCTGTCACTGGCAGAACGTAGCAAGTTTAGCGAAGAAACTCTTTCTAATGTCAACAACCAGCTAAGAGCAGCCCTTGCTAAAGATGCTTTACCTCCAGCTGGCGAACTCGACAACCCCACCCGCCTATTTACCGAAGGCCCTGGTGAATACATTGTTGTCACCTTGCTAGCGGCGACACTAGGTAAGTTTGACATCCCCACAGCTATCAATAGTGCTGATGATTTGCGTCAAGCTTTACGGCAAATTGGTAGTATCCCTAGCGACAAGCTTCTAGCAATTGAAGTTCTTTGGACTCCTCAAGCTGAAAATGATACCCTCACATCTGATGATGTGTTAGCAAATTATCCAGATTTGAGACTTGTTTAATTTCTGAAAAATTTTGCATCTATCTTAGTGCAACGAATAAGTTCCCCTGAAGAACAATAACTAGAAAACCGCTTGTCAATGACAAGCGGTTTTTTGTAGAGTTTATATCATTTACAGATAATTAGTTATGATTCCCACAGCCATTTCACCCCACCCACCCCTAAGAGTTTGCAAAGAGGGGATTAAAGGGTGGGGTTTTGGGAGGTTAATAAGTAATTAAGCGGACATCATAGATATATTTAAGTATGATTTTAGAAACATTTTGGTAGTATTATCAAAATGAATTATACGCAAAGTGTTATCTTATGCCTAGTGTTGAAGCCGACGAAAACCGAGAGCATCGCATTAAAACAGAGATTGTTGTAGATGCTGAAGACAAAGAAGACCGAGCTATGGGTTGGTACTACTACCTTGAAGAGACTCTGAATTTTCCCTTTATAGCTACATGGACTAAGAAGGGACGCAAATCAGGTGCTGTCGAGGAGAAACAAGTGGAAGTACTGGGAATGGCCCCAGATGATGAGTGCTTGAAAGATATGTATGTAGAAGTGGCTTATATTAATGGTAAGGATGATGATGTATATTCTGCAAAATTATCTGAAATAGCAGCCATTGATGCTGACAGTGAAACTCAAGACGCGATCGCAGACTGGCTCTATTGGATTGCTAGAGGTTATAAATTTTAAACCTAGGATAAATACCGAATGACGCGGCAAGGATTGCCAGCAGCGACAACATTCTCAGGTATATCTTTGACAACTACACTACCAGCACCAATAGTTGTGTTATCACCAATAGTTACGCCTGGACAAATAATTGCATTGCCGCCAATCCAGACATTATTACCAATGTTAATTGGGGCAGCTAATTCTCTATCAGAAAGACGAATTTCTGGCTCTGTCGGATGATAGGCAGTATAAATTTGCACATAAGGAGCGCACAAAACATTTTCACCAATGTGAACTGTATTACAGTCTAAAATTACACAGCCATAGTTCATATACAATTTGTCACCAGCAAAAATATTACTGCCATAGTCACAGTGAAAGGGTGGCACAATTGCTACTTTTTGACCGATTTTTCCAAATAATTCTTGCAAAATTTGCTGCCGTTGCTCTTGCTGTTCTTCGGTTGTAGAATTGTACTTTCGCAACAGACGACTGGCTAGGTTCTTTTCGGCAGCCAATTCTGGATCTTCGGCCAGATATAATTCGCCTGCGAGCATTTTCTGTTTTTCGGTTTTTTCCATGACAGAATTATGGGGCTTCTCGGTTGTATACCATAACCTTAGTAGCAGCTAGAGTATCATATTCCATCCTTAACTAAATATGGCATAAGTAGCTTTTCCCTGCCGTTTAGCTTGGTACATCGCAATATCAGCATCCCGCAGTAGAGTTGCAGGCTCCTCATAATTACTAAAATTCCAAGTAATACCAATGCTAGCTGTAGCAGATAATTGATATCCATTCAGGTTAACTGGCAATCTTAAGGAGTCTTGAATACGTTTGGCAACATTGGTAGCATCGGTAATGTCTTTGATATCCTCCAAAAGAACAGTAAACTCATCACCACCAAATCGTGCTACAGTATCGCCACTACGTAAGCATGACTCTAAACGTCTAGCGATCGCTACTAAAAAATCATCCCCTATTCCATGCCCAAAGCGATCGTTAATCTCTTTGAAGCCATCTAAATCTAAAAATAAAACTGCAAAATAATAGTCGCTTCTGCGTTTGCTACGTTCAATAGTTTGTCTGAGCCGATCTAAAAATAAAACACGATTCGGTAATTCTGTTAGCCCATCATAAAATGCATTGCGGATCAGTTGTGCCTCTGTCTGCTTACGTTTAGTGATGTCTTGAAACACTAAAACCGCGCCAGTAATATTGCCATCTCGATCGCGGATAGGTGCAACATTATCCCCAATCGCTATTTCTTTACCATCTTTAGTAATCAATGTACAGTTTTCTGGTAAATTGAAAATTTCACCTGCTTCGATTACATAAGTAGCTAAATTTTCAATTTTTTCTCCTACATCTTTATTAACTAAGTTAACAACTTCTATTAAATCTTTCCCCAACGCTTCACTTTGCTTCCAACCAGTGATTAGTTCTGCTATGGGATTCATCATTTCAATACAACCATTTGCATAGGTAACAATCACCGCACAGCCCATACTATTAATAATTGCCATCAACCTCTGTTTTTCTTCGTATAATATTTTTTTGCTCTGATGTTTGTACAGTGTCATTTCAATCACAAAATGTAAATCACTTTCAATAAATGGTTTGGCTATGTAACTAAAAGGCTCACTTAGCTGATTTTTATGTAATCTTTTATATTCCGAATACTCCGTTAGATATACTACAGGCACATGAAAGTGATTCTGAATAATATCAGCTACGTGGAAACCGTCTATTTCTCCAGCTAGACAGATATCAATTAATACTAAATGTGGATGATTTTCTGCTACCTTTTTTATTGCCTCCTCACCAGACTCAGTTATTTCTGATACTAAATAACCTAATTTTTGTAAACTTTTTCTAATATTTGAGGCTAGATTTTTTTCATCCTCAACAATTAAGATTTTGCGGGCGAACATGTTACGATAACCTGTTTGCTAAAGTTCAGATTCTTGTTGTCAGTGTCAACTCAAGTCAAAAGTGCTTATCTTCTCATAAACAATCTCTAACTATCCTGTATTCTTACTTGATATTAATACTGACTAATGAGTAAATAGCATCATATTATTAATCTCCAGAAATTTATAGAAATCCTATTTGATTTACAAACTACCCTTTGAGGCAGGAAACAGGGAACTCTTAACAGGGAACATATTTGTTTGGATCTCATTTAGGATTGCTATATATGATTATCAAAGCTAATTTTGATTAATTTATGTAGCTAATATGATGCTACTAACATCAAATCAAAATTAGAATGCAATTATCAAGCACTCAAAAACTGATTTTAAAATGTATACAATAATTCTATTGGGAAAGTATAAATACTAAGTATAATATCTATATACAAATTAATCAAGAAAAATTTTTCATAAAATCACAGGATATTACTTTAATATAATTAAAAAAATCTAGAGTGTCTTGGATGTAATATATTAATCTACATTAATTTAATTATTAATAATTAATCTTAATCTGTGATTAAAAAGTTTGATGCTGCTTTACCTAAAAATAGCTTTTATATCATATCAGAGGAGTTATAGATGAGAGTTTAAGCTATCTGAAATATTTAATGAACAGTCAACTCGTATTACTTAGAAATATTCATCTAACAACCATAATTAAAAAAATCTCAGTATTATTGTATTGTAATAGCATGGTAAGCCTAAATATGTGCAATATAAAAATAGTTATGTGTCTGACATATCAATAGCTGAGATATTTTTAATGCACTATTTTAGCCTTGCCACGCCACTAAGCGTATTTTAAAAATAAAATACTAGCCCTACAGCTTCTGGTTAATACTTAATCACAATTCCTCTCCTCTAAAAATATGTAAGTTAAATGTTTATCAGCCGTTCGCGGTATTTTTTAGTTTTTTGTTAATCAATAGGTACTGGTGCCAATGGCAGGAAAGATTCTTATTGTGAGACACTTCCAAGCTCCACGTAAACCCCCTGTTCTTTGCTGGCTGATAGATATTGCAAAAAAACACATTTTGTGAATTAAAGGTTGGACTTGATTTTAGTCAGTTCAATGCTAATTCTGCCACCAAAGTCTGGAATAGGTGCGGCAGGTTTGCTGAGAGTGACTTGGACTTTTGTTACACGATCGCACTCTTGGAGGATAGAATCTGCGATCGTTGTTACCAATTTCTCCACCAAAACAAATTTAGACGTTTTGATCAGATGTTGTGTCAAGCTAATGACGCTGCGATAATCTAAAGTGTCTTCGATCGCGTCAGTCTTGGCCGCTGTGGAGATATCCAACCATAACCTCACATCCACCTCAAACCATTGTCCTAGCACCTGTTCTTCTGGTAGATACCCAGTGTAGCCATAGCCGCGAATTCCCGTTAAATGAATGCAGTCCATAAAAGTTTGAGAGCAAATTGTGCATTTTGTAGAAAGTTCAGCAAGTTTGCTTGGAGATTTTCTTTGCCAGAAACTCGCATGGCGGTGATGGAACTCAACACCGCATTGATGGATTTTAAATTGAATTTCCCTAGACAAAATCTAAAATTTAAGATTGTTTTATAGCTATGTTTGATTTAATGCCGATCGCTTATACGAATGTTAATCAACTTTGGGCTTATATTTTAACAGAGACGCTAAAGCGGTTGGGATTGACTTGTGCCATCATTTGTCCGGGATCGCGCTCTACACCCTTAGCGATCGCCTTTGCTCAACAAGCACCTGAGATTGAAGCGATTTCCATTCTCGATGAACGTTCCGCCGCCTTTTTTGCTTTGGGACAAGCGAAAGCAACCGAACGTCCTGTGGTAATTGTTTGCACCTCTGGTACAGCAGGGGCAAATTTTTATTCAGCAGTCATTGAAGCCTCGTATAGCCGCGTACCACTGTTGATATTAACTACCGATAGGCCCCCAGAATTGCGAGATTGTCACTCTGGGCAAACTGTAGATCAATTGAGATTATATGGAAACTACCCAAATTGGCAAACGGAGTTAGCCTTACCCTGTGCCGATCTGGGAATGCTAGCTTACCTGCGACAAACAGTAATTCATAGCTGGGAAAGAGCGCAAACTCCTACAAAGGGGCCAGTACATTTGAATATTCCCTTTCGCGATCCCTTAGCACCTGTTCATGATGGAACCGACTTGAGTTATTTGCGATCGCAGTTAGAATCAGAAGACTTTTTCGCAAGAATAGCAAACCCATGCCCCATGCCCTATGCCCCATTCCCCATTCCCAAAGAATGGAAAGAATGCGATCGCGGCATTATTATCGCAGGTGTTGCCCAACCACAGCGACCAGAGGAATATTGTAGAGCGATCGCGCAACTTTCCCAAACTCTCCAATGGCCTGTGCTAGCTGAGGGACTCTCCCCAGTCAGAAATTATGCCGAACTCAACCCTTATTTGATTTCCACTTATGACCTGATTTTGCGAAATCAGCAACTAGCAAAGCAGCTAGCGCCGGAAATGGTGATTCAAGTAGGTGAAATGCCTACGAGTAAAGAACTACGTAACTGGATAGATGCAACCCAACCGCGACGCTGGGTAATTGACCCTAGCGACCAAAACCTCGACCCTTTGCACGGAAGAACGACGCATTTACGAATATCTGTAGAAGGAATAAAAGTAGAGGAGAGAAATTTATCTTTATCCTCAGATTATGTGCAGGAATGGTGTAATGCAGAAGCGAAGGTTAGGTTAGCGATTGACCAGACAATGGGGAAAATAGATGAAATCATTGAGAGTAAAGCAGCTTGGTTAATTTCTCAGATTTTACCGCCAAAAACGCCTTTGTTTATTGCCAATAGTATGCCTGTGCGGGATGTGGAATATTTCTGGAAACCGAATAATTTGGGGGTGCGATCGTACTTTAACCGGGGTGCAAATGGCATAGATGGCACATTATCCACAGCATTAGGAATTGCTCATCGCCAGCAAAGTAGTGTGATGTTAACGGGAGATTTAGCGCTGTTGCATGATACCAATGGTTTTTTAATCCGCAATAAGTTTGTCGGACATCTGACGATTGTGTTAATTAACAACAATGGCGGTGGTATTTTTGAAATGTTACCCATTGCCAAGTTTGAGCCACCATTTGAAGAGTTTTTTGGCACTCCCCAGGATATTGATTTTGCTCAGTTGTGCGCTACTTATAATGTTCAGCATGAATTGATTACTTCTTGGGAACAGTTACAACAAAGATTCAACCTACTTCCAAATACAGGAATTCGGGTTTTAGAGTTGCAGACAAATCGTAAAAAAGATGCAAAGTGGCGACAGGAAAATTTATGTAAGTTTGGAGTGGATATTCAGTGAGATGCTCTAGACGCGCTTGCACTACTCAACTTCTCGAAGAAATGTTTTCAAATATTCATAGTATTTTAAATCTTCATTTTCAAAAATAGCCTTGCCTTCTATAATATAAGCCCTAGCTAGCTCCTCTTGAGCACGCTCAAAATTTCTTAGTTCCAATTGAGCTTGTCCTAGTTTTAGATGAATATAGGGATTTCCAATTGCATCTGGACAATACATAGCTTCTTGAAGTGCATGACGTGCTTTTTCATAGTCACCCATGAATAAATATGATTCGCCAATAGCAGTTAACAACCAAGTTGATGCTATATAGACTTCAAATGGTTCGGGTATCAAATCAAAAGCTTGATGATAGCTTTCAATCGCTTTTACAAATTCTTTTTGCTCTGTATAAGCATCTCCTACCTTAGACAGTTCCAATATTCTAGAGTAAGTATTCTCGTCGATATTAGGATAATGTTTTTGGCTATCTTTTGATGAGTTCATCAATTTTACCGTTCTTGCTTATCTATTCTTAGTTGGCTCATTTTATCTGGTGTATCAATTTATATAAAATAAACTAGCTGAACAAATATTGTTTATAAAAGGGACTTGAATCCATATGGATTTTAATCCATAATCAACTCATGATATGGGAAATTTCATTTCATGATAAATTTCTACCTGAATTCTATGAATTAACAACAGAAGTACAGGACGAAATCCTTGCACACGCCAAATTGCTTGAATCCGAAGGTCCTCTCCTGCGAAGACCTCATGCTGATACACTTAAAGGCTCTCGACATAAAAATATGAAAGAACTTCGTTTTTATGCAGACGATGGTGTATGGCGAGTAGCTTTTGCTTTCGATCCAGAGAAGAAAGCAATATTACTTATAGCTGGAAACAAAGCAGGGATAAGTGAAAAAAGATTTTACAAGCAACTGATTGCAAAAGCAGATGCACGATTTGACTCTCATCTTGATGAACTCAAAGAAAAAGGAGAATGAAGTTATGACAACAAAACTGAGCGATGTAATGGAAAAACTCCCACCAGCACGTCGAGCAAAAATTCAAGCTCGCGCTCAAGAGCTTATTGCTGAAAACATGACACTTCAAGACATTAGAAAAGCCAGAAAGTTAACTCAGGAATCTATGGCAGAACTATTAGGGATTCGCCAAGATAGTGTCTCTAGGCTGGAAAAACGTACTGACCTCCTTCTTTCTACATTGCGTAGTTATGTAAAGGCTATGGGAGGAGAGCTAAAACTTGTAGCAGAATTTCCTGATAGACCTCCTGTGATTATTTCTGCACTAGGAGAATTAGACGATCGAGCTTCTGAGATAGAAGTAAAATGAGCGATCGCACTTTTTCTTCCACCGCTTCTAATATACCCGCGTGTCTGCAAATGCTTCTTCACTTCGGGAAACTTTATTTGTAGCCATCATTATTTTACGGAGTGCGTAAGCGTAGCCCACCGCAGGTATCGCTCTTCTCCTCTGCGTCTCTGGGTGAAACTTACCCGCTTACTTCACCTTGTAACCATCCTTCCAAATCAGCAAGAGTAGAGAAATCCAACAAAGCATCACCTAAAGCTTCCAACTGTTCCACCGATAACCCTTGAATCTGGCGCTGAAGCGACTCAGGAAACTCACCCACCCGTCGGTTTAATAGTCTTAAGATGAGCGATCGCGCTTCTTCCTCTCGTCCTTCTTCCTTCGCTTCCCGAATCGCCCGTGGTTCTTCCAAATTCAGTCCCAACATCGTTGCAATCTCCTCTCGACTAAGCTTAGAAAACTTGTAGACAATAATCGTCGTCACTAAATCAATTATCGCTTGCTCCGACTGTTGCCGTGCTTGCTCTAACAAAAACCGCGCCCCTTCCATTGCTTCGGTTTCAGAAGTAACATTTGTCAGCAACATCAAACCCAATCCCAAAGGTTGTTCTCGCAAATCCCCCAACTCATCCAGATAAACCCGCCTGACTTGGCCACTTTCCAACAAAGCGCGGTGAATTGTTGAGTTAGAAGGTTCTAGGCTGCGAGAAGCAAAAATTATTACACCAAACCAGTCATCGTAACGAATAGAGTTACGGTAGAGAAACAAAAACAATTCGCTGAAGAAGCGGTGATACAGGTCTTCATCCTTCTGAAACTGGACTTCAGCAAAAAATACGGTTTTGGAAACTGCATCAACCGGAGGTAAAAATACTCCATCAATCCGAAACGCCGTTTCTTTCACTTCAACTGATTCAAACTGGTAACTTTCTGCTTCTGGAGGTGGTTCATCTACTAATTCAAACAGCAAACCCGGAAATTGCTTAAATAATTTATAGAAAATGGTGTCGCGCCGCATTTTTATTCCTCAACACCCAGACAATTACCAGATTGTAAAGGCTTGAGACACTAATTTTAGCGTAGGCGTAGCCTACCGCAGGTATCGCTTGTCCCTACGTCCGCGATAAAATTCTTGAAGCAACAGCGCACCCCATACCAATGCAAATTAACTGGCAAACTGCCAAAACCTACGAAGATATTCTGTATCAAAAAACTGATGGCATTGCGAAAATCACCATCAACCGTCCCCATAAACGCAATGCTTTTCGTCCTGAAACCGTCTTTGAACTGTACGACGCTTTCTGTAATGCTCGTGAAGATACTACTATTGGTGTTGTTCTATTTACTGGTTATGGCCCCCACACTGATGGTAAATATGCCTTCTGTTCTGGTGGC
Organism: Nostoc sp. DedQUE07; assembly: GCF_034530975.2. Lineage (NCBI taxonomy): Bacteria > Bacillati > Cyanobacteriota > Cyanophyceae > Nostocales > Nostocaceae > Nostoc > Nostoc sp. DedQUE07. Next base: position 15,409 of record NZ_JAVRCC020000032.1, read on the forward strand.
GATCAAAGCGTGCGGGGACATGCGGGTTATGTGGATGATACTGGCATTCCTCGCTTGAATGTGCTGGACTTACAACGGCTGATTCGTTCGATGCCGAAAGTGGTGATTGCTTTAGTGGCTGGATATGCGATCGGTGGTGGACATGTCCTACACTTAATTTGCGACCTTACCATCGCTGCCGATAATGCCATTTTCGGACAGACGGGCCCGAAAGTCGGCAGTTTTGACGGTGGTTTTGGAGCCAGCTATCTTGCCCGCATCGTGGGACAAAAAAAAGCTAGAGAAATTTGGTTTCTCTGCCGCCAATATGATGCACAACAAGCTTTAGAAATGGGTTTAATTAATTGCGTCGTTCCAGTGGAACAACTAGAAACCGAAGGGATTCAATGGGCGCAAGAGATTTTAGAAAAAAGTCCGATCGCAATTCGATGTCTTAAAGCTGCTTTTAACGCTGATTGTGATGGACAAGCTGGTTTACAAGAACTCGCTGGCAATGCCACCCTACTTTATTACATGACAGAAGAAGGAACTGAGGGCAAACAAGCCTTTCTCGAAAAGCGTCCACCAGATTTTCGCTCTTTTCCTTGGCTACCTTAGAATTGCAAAAATCGCCCCCCTTAAATGAGGTGCGATTTTTGTAGATATCAACTTTTACAGCACTAAAAATCTTAAAAACAAATCTTATTTTAAGCAGACTACAAACTCAGTCCAGTAATAATGGATGACTAAATAACCACTGCTTTAGTTTTTACCTGTTCAGATATGGAGGCAGCTATTTCCTCTAGAGGGGCAAGAGCAGCATTATCGAAATCTGAAGCTAAAGATTGACAAGATGTTAAAACTGGAGATGCATCTGGTAAACCCCAAGCATCTTCTAAGGTTTCCCAAGAAGGTGCAAAAGGTGGAAGCGCCAAAGAGCAAGCTTTCCAAGTCGCTTGAACTGGTGCGCCCAACTGCTGGCACGTTCCACCACGGCGACCTTCTGGCTGGTAATGACGACAATATCTACAGGCAGATGCTAAAACTTTAATGGGTTTCATTCGGATTCATCTTTAGTGTTGTTTCTGGCTGAATTTCATCTTTATATTCTGCTTCTATATATAAAGACAGAGAAAAGCCAAAAAGTCATTATTTTCCATAGGTTTCAGCGATCCCAAGTAAAAAATAAACTTCAGGATATTTTTATAATCTTGTTATATATTTAAATAATTCCTAAAGCAGTTACATATACGTATCGTCTAAAACTTATTAGGGATCAAGAGTAAAAGTAAAGCTTTTGATTTATTCAACCTTTTAAATTCCTCCTTAAGCCATCCTTAAGGCATAGAATTTCACATAAATAGTCTGCTTTACATACCACATTTGGCATATTTTAGCGGCAAATTATACTTTTTCTCAAGAATCAGAAAGATTTGATGTAATGGCAGCAAGTTATTTCAGGATAAACTCTGCTCAACAAATAATCGCTCAACTATTTTGCTTTGAAAACTGTTTAGCAGCACAGACAGAACAGACTTCCCAGCGCTGGAGTTCACCGGGAGGGGTGGGAGATTGACACTGGGGACAAAGGGGTAAGCCATGCGAACGCGATCGCACAATCTTTGTCCAATGTCCAAAAGCCGCATTTACATCCTTGGTGGGTGTATCATCAGGGCGGCTAATCTCATCGCCAAGGTAACTGGGATGCTCATGAGGCGAAACCGTTTGTTGCTGTTTTCTTTCCACCGACGGATTCTGCCAGCCAGCAGTAGAGAAGCGAATATCAACCAAAGGCGTTGGCAGCTTTTTATTCAACTTTAAAAGTAGAGATGTGCGACCAAAAGTCAGGTTTTGCGCCCAAGCAGCACTAGAAGTTGCTACCGACAAAACATCACGCTGAATTGATAATGGTCTAGTATTTGCGGCAACTACTGGCCCAACAACTTCTGCCCAACACTTGAGCAGGCGTTGAAATGGTTGCTCCTGCCATTTCGACTGCTTTTCCAGAATCCTTAAAACATCATTAATTGATTTCAACGACATTATTCAAAGTGGGGAGTAGGGATTGGAAAGTGGGGGAGCAAGGGAGCAGGGGAGCAAGGGAGCAGGGGAGCAGAGGAGCAGGGGAGCAGCACTTCGGCTACGCTCAGTGACCGAGGAGAAGTTGCAGTAAGTCTTTCCCCTCTGCCCCTGTGCCCCTCTGCCTCTTGTGCCCAATGCCCCATATCCAATGACGGCAGTTGCTCCACTTGGGGAGACCCCAAGACCGCACTGCCTCCCCAATGCCCACTCTATCTATTTAAATAATTTCCGCTACTATTATCACAAAATATATCTATCTAAAAGTTGATTCCAGTAATCTACGTTTGAGGCAAAAAGGCAATGACTCAAAACTCCCTGAACGACTCCAGTACTCATCAATCGTCTAAAACACCTGGGTTGAAACCAGTACTAGCAGCAGCACTAGCAAGTTTAGAGGTGCCGCTAGATCAAGAGTTAGCTCGATACCGACGCACGCGAACTGGTTTGGTGTCATCTAAGCAGTCCCGTGTTGCAAGTTACATCAGCAAACAACCCCAACCCTTAACTACCATTTCGACAATATTGGGCGCAACTCAGTCATCAGCAACGGAAATTAAAACCAACGTATCGCCTGCATCTGTACCCGTGAATCCTGAGATGAATCCAGCGCCAGCTACGGCAAAAATTGATGTCTCACCCGCATCTGTAGCTGTGAATACTGAGATGAACCCAGCACCAACTACGGCAAAAACTGAGGAACTGAATAATCTTAATCTGCCCTCCACCGCCAATGCAGCTAAAACACAAACTCAACTTCCACCACCTCCACCCAACTTTAATAGCAGCATTGTGCCAGCGATCGTTAAAAATACTAAAAGCGAAAATCACTTGCAGACAGATGATAGCCCCAAGCACCCAGATGACTATTTAGAATCTAGTGAAGCACTGCTGCGAAGTCTGACAGAAGAACAACCAGAAACCAAGAAACCAAGCAATTCTAGCGACAGTCTGCTATCACCTTTGGGTATTGGCTCCATGTTGCTGCTATTGGTGGCTAGTCTGATCTTGGGTTATGCAGTCTTCAATCCCAAAAGCTTGCCACAATGGAATTTAGGCAACTTATTTAACGGCAACTCCTCTCCCACACCAGAAAATACTGAGGAAGTTGGGAGTAATGTCCAACCTCAAATTCAACCACCAAGCACATCTATACCCAAATATCCCAATCTAGCTACTGAAGAGTTTCCTGAAGTAAGAGATCCCAATGATGTAGTTGGCTTAAAACCCAAAGTCCAACCAACCCCCGCAGTAGTGCCCAATCCAATTGTTACCCAAAACCCTGCAAATCCTCAAGGGGCATTGTCTAACCCCAATACAGCCCAACAGACTAACCCGATCGCCTTAGCACCAGTACCGAGACTACAATCCTTGCCTCCTCTTTCTTTACCTTCCACTTCACCGACAAAAACCTCGCCCAAGCCAATCGCAACCTCACCAAAGCCAGATGCAGAAATGAAACTAGGAACAGATGGGTTTTATCATGTAGTGATAGATAATAAAGGCGCAGCTTTTGCCTCAGCACGGCAGGTAATTCCTGATGCTTATTTATCGCCTAACAAAGAATTGATTTATCTGGGTGCTTTTAAAACTAAAGAGCAAGTAAAACAACAGATGAAACTGTTAGAAGCGAAAGGAATCAAGGCACGAGTTCAGTAACTATGAATTGCAAAAATCTACGATACCATGAGATAACAGTCCTGAGTCAATAAGTGCTGAGTTGTGTTAGCGGATAGCTAAGGTTTAGCCCGTGCTGAGTGGTAGAGACAAAATATTGTTTGTTTGCGACCCCACAACAAAAAATATTATACTCAAAACTTTTATTAGGCACTCAGCACTCCATAACTACCCTATGACAAAAAATATTACTATACTCAGGACTTTAACTAGGCACTCAGCACTCTATAACTAAATTCATTACTCAGCACGGGCTAAACGCCCTGCTAACAGCACTCAGAACTGGATTTCGTTGGAGAGCCGATATGGAATTAATCAAGCGTATCCTGCGGGTGATTCGCGCTAATCTCAATAGTTTGATCGGTGGTGCAGAAGATCCAGAAAAGATTTTGGAGCAAGCTGTCCTGGAAATGCAGGAAAATCTGGTGCAGTTGCGGCAGGGTGTAGCACAAGCGATCGCTACCCAGAAACGCACCGAACGACAAGCAGCGGCCGCTCAATCTCAAACAGAAGAATGGTATCGCCGCGCCCAATTAGCGCTGCAACAAGGCAATGAACCTCTAGCACGTGAAGCTTTGACTAAGCGCCAAGCCTATAAAGAAACGACTACAGCCCTTTTTTCGCAGATAGAGCAGCAAAACGAGATAGTTGCTAGGCTAAAAAAGGATATGCGATCGCTAGAGTTAAAAATTTCCGAGGCGAAAACTAAAAAAGATATGTATATTGCCCGCGCCCGTTCTGCTGAAGCGTCTTATCGCCTCCAAGAAATGCTCGGTGGAGTTTCTGCTACTAGCAGTCTGAGTGCTTTTGAGCGCATGGAAGAAAAAGTTTCACAGATAGAAGCTCAATCAGAAGCCATAGCTCAACTTAGTAGCGACGACTTGGAAACACAATTTACTTCTTTGGAATCTAATGATGTAGATACCGAATTGGCGGCGATGAAGGTACAGGTTTTCAAGCAGTCAGAAAACACACAGCACAAAATCCTAACTGAGGAGAGCCAAAAGACAGAGCAGCCTCCCCAACAGCAGTTACCCAAAACTCAGGATTCTTGAAGTTCTACTAATTACCCCAGTTTGGCGATATCTTAACAATTAAGAGTTGTTAGGAGGTACTGATTCAAACTGGAAAGATTACATTGAAATAGGTAGCTATAAAAAAGTAAAAAAGCTAACTGTCCAAGAAAAAGCGTAAATCACACAAGGAAAAACAAAGTTATGGGATTATTCGATCGCATTAAGCGAGTAGTTAGTTCTAACCTCAACGACCTGGTTAACAAAGCCGAAGACCCCGAAAAAATGCTAGAGCAAGCCATCCTGGAAATGCAGGAAGACTTGGTACAGCTGCGTCAGGGAGTAGCCCAAGCGATCGCCGCCCAAAAACGCAGTGAAAAACAGTATAATGATGCCCAAAATGAAATCAATAAATGGCAACGCAATGCTCAACTAGCGCTACAAAAAGGTGATGAAAACTTAGCACGACAAGCTTTAGAGCGTAAAAAAACTTATACGGATACCAGCACAGCCCTCAAAGCTAGTTTAGATACCCAAAGCACCCAAGTTGATACCCTCAAACGCAATTTAATCCAACTGGAAAGCAAAATTTCTGAGGCTAAGACCAAGAAAGAAATGCTCAGAGCGAGAATCACCACTGCCAAAGCCCAAGAGCAACTCCAAGGCATGGTGCGTGGGATGAATACCAGCAGTGCAATGTCTGCCTTCGAGCGGATGGAAGAAAAGGTCTTGATGCAAGAAGCCAGGGCCCAGGCACAAGGAGAGTTAGCGGGTGCTGATTTAGAAAGCCAATTTGCTCGATTGGAAGGTAGTAGCGATGTTGATGATGAATTGGCAGCCTTGAAAGCGCAAATGTTACCACCTGCCGCTCCCCAAAATCAAGCCCAACTGCCACCGCAACAAGAAGCCACTGCTCCTAAATCTAATGAGGTGGTTGATGCTGAGTTAGATTCCTTACGCAAGCAATTGGATCAACTGTAAAATTGACAGAAAACTTATTTAAGCTAGTCCCACACCTGTTGGCTGTGGGATTTTACGTCATTAGTCAATAGTTAACAATCCTAATCACTATAAATTATTAACTATGGACTATTGACGACTTTGGGATAAAGTATTGTGTGTGCCAACTTCGATCGCCACCTGATGGAGACTGCAATGAGTAAGGCTGTAATCACCATAACCGATGCTGAGTTTGAAACCGAAGTGTTAAAAGCCGAGCAGCCTGTATTAGTTTATTTTTGGGCTTCCTGGTGTGGGCCTTGTCAATTGATGTCGCCCCTGATTAACTCAGCTGCTACCAAATATAGCGATCGCCTCAAAGTCGTTAAAATGGAAATTGACCCCAACCCATTGACTGTTAAGCAGTATCAAGTGGAAGGCGTACCCGCTCTCAGACTATTTCAAGGCCAGGAAGTTTTGATATCCACCGAGGGAGTCATCGGCAAAGATAAATTACTCGAACTCTTAGATACGTACTTAAATAGTAATTAGTCATTGGTCATTAGTCATTGGTCATTGGTCACTTGTACTGAGCGTTGCCCTTGGCGCAGCCTCTGGTAGAGAAGTATTGGTCATTCGATCAAAGGACAAAGGACAAATGACAAAGGACAAATGACAAAGGACAAATGACTAACATACAGTTTGCAAAACGTTTACAACCCCTAAAATCTAATGTATTTGCTGATATGGACAGAGCCAAGGCTGTCGCTTTGGCCGCTGGCCGAGAGGTAATTGATTTATCCTTGGGGTCTTCCGATTTACCAGCCGAGGCCCACGTTCTTGAGGCGATCGCCCAATCTCTTGGCGATCGCAGTACCCACGGTTATCTATTATTTAACGGTACCCTTGGATTCCGCGAAGCCGCAGCCAACTGGTACGAACAAAAATTTGGGATCAAAGTCGATCCTCAAACTGAGGTACTACCTTTAATTGGTTCTCAAGAAGGCACAGCCCATTTACCCCTAGCAATACTTAATCCAGGAGATTTTGCCCTGTTGCTCGATCCAGGTTATCCATCCCATGCGGGGGGAGTCTACCTAGCCAGCGGTCAAATCTACCCGATGCCACTACTGGCAGAAAATGGTTTTTTACCAGTTTTTGCTGATATTCCTGCCCCAGTTCTGGCCCAGTCGCGGATGATGGTATTAAGTTATCCTCATAATCCCACCGCTGCGATCGCACCTCTATCTTTTTTCCAAGAAGCTGTCGCCTTCTGCCAACAACACAATCTCGTGTTGGTTCACGATTTCCCCTACGTAGATTTGGTATTTGGAGAGAGTGGGGACTGGGGACTGGGGACTGGGAGACAAGGAGACAAGGACACAAGGGGAATCCCCAATACCCAATCCCCAATACCCAATACCCAATCCCCAATACCCAATACCCAGTCCCTAGTCCCTTCAATTCTGCAAGCCGATCCAGAAAAAAGCGTCTCGATTGAATTTTTCACCCTTTCCAAGTCCTACAATATGGGTGGCTTCCGCATTGGCTATGCCATCGGTAATGCTCAGTTAATTAACGCCTTACGCCAGGTAAAAGCCGCCGTTGATTTTAATCAGTATCGGGGAATTTTGAATGGTGCGATCGCAGCCTTAACTGGCCCTCAATCTGGCGTAAAATCTGCTGCGATCGCCTTCCAGAGGCGGCGTGATGCTTTCATCAATGCTTTACACCGTATTGGCTGGAATGTTCCCACTCCCGAAGCCACAATGTACATCTGGGCAAAATTACCCTCACCTTGGAGTGAAAACTCCGTAGAATTTTGTACCCAGCTAGTCAAACAAACTGGTGTAGCAGTTTCTCCAGGTGCTGGCTTTGGCAAATCTGGAGAAGGGTATGTCCGTTTTGCCTTGGTGCATGAGCCACCTTTGTTAGAAATTGCTGTAGAAAGAATGGCTGAGTTTCTTCATTAAATTTCTTCTCAAGCTGAACGCCAAGGATTTTTGGCGGCAAAGTCTATCAATGGAACACGCGCTATGGCACACATTTGTGCATTGGTGTCAACTTCAGGTAAAAGTTAGGTTTAGCAAACGTTTTGGAGTTGCCCTCATCCCCTAACCCTTTCTTCCAATTTGGGAGAAGGGGAGCTGGAGAATTTCCTCCCCCGTTCCAAATGGGGAGAATATCTGGGGGTGAGGGCAAAACTCATACAGTCAGGAGATTTCAGCATTAGTTGGCACTAATGCACATTTGTACATCCCTAATAATCACCGTATTGTACTGATCTGAAAAAGATTACACTGTACTTTTAGCAACTACATCTATTAAGACAAAATACGTAATTAAACGTATAAAACTATCAAAACATTCTTCATCTTTTTATTGATAATCAGCGTTAACTTTACCCAATCAGGTCTCCTCGTTTCTTAAACTGGGTTTGTACGCTCAGATACCAAAGACGGCTAACAATGCAGGTAAGCATCTGTATAGCCAAAAAACCTGTGGTCAAGAAAGCCTAAGCCTAAAAACGACAGTAGTTTAAAACTTAACTTCCAAACTGACAGAGACTTGAAAACAATGAAAACGACTTTTCAGACACTTATAATTGGTGCCTCAATGGCTATTGGTGTGAGCGCTCTTGCCACTGCCCCAGCACACGCTACATCTTTTAGTTTCGATAATAATGGAGAAATTAACACTTACACTGGTGGCTCAAATGGTACCTTCATTAAAGGGAATGCCCAAGGTGGTACTAAAGCTGCGATCAAAGCTTTGACAGATAACGACTCCAGTTCTAACGTTGAGCTCTGGTATAGTAGCGAAACCCCAGATTCTAATGTTGGCTTCACCGCCACAAAAGGAAACTACAGTGCCACCGTTAGTAGTGTCACTGCTAATGACTGGAATAGTTTTGGTTCCCAATGGCTAGGCGATTTATTGAGTAGCTACACACCATTTCAATCAGTTTGGAACGGGTTTTCAGCCGACAGCAAATCACTAATAACTAGTTATTTTCCTTCCTTGGGAATGGGAGATCCGAACATTGGTGGTTTCCAATTCGGTCAGAATGGCGGTGTGGAACTGAAATTAGTTGGTCACTTGGATGTAAAGACTAAACTTGCAACAACTATTTCTACTAAGGTTGATGAAAAGTGGAATGCAATTAAATCACAGTTTCCTTCACAAACAACTCAACCAACCCTTTCACAACTTGAAAGTTCAATTCCACAACTACAAACACAACTGAGCGCAATTCCAGGACAAATTACCACGCTGCAAACACAACTCAACGCAATTCCAGGACAAATTACCACGCTGCAAACACAACTCAACGCAATTCCAGGACAGATTACCACACTGCAAACACAACTGAGCGCGATTCCAGCACAGATTACAACACTGCAAACACAACTGAGCGCAATTCCAGCACAGATTACAACACTGCAAACACAACTGAATGCAACTCCTAACAACACTCCAGCAAATCAAGCAAAAAGGCAAGAACTGTCAAATCAAATTTCTCAACTGAATACTCTCAAAAATCAGACACTGCCAGGTCAAATTTCTCAACTGAATACTCTCAAAAATCAGACACTGCCAGGTCAAATTTCTCAACTAAATACTCTCAAAAATCAAACACTGCCAGGTCAAATTTCTCAACTGAATACTCTCAAAAATCAAACACTACCAGGTCAAATTTCTCAACTGAATACTCTCAAAAATCAGCTACCAGGTCAAATCTCTCAACTCACATCATTTAAAGATGTACTAACTCTGCAAGCTGCATTAAATGCATATCAAGGTGAAATTGCGGCTAGTGAAATTGCTAAGGTAGTTACTGGTGGTCAAACTTACTATGCTTATAGCTTTAACCCCACTGCATCCGGTATTACTGCTTCTGATGATGGTGTATCTTACAGTGCAATTTATACTTGGTCAACACCTAATTATATCCCTCACTCAGTACCAGAACCCTCAGTAGTATTTGGTATTTTAGGTGTTGCTGGTATCTTTGTTACACAACGCAAGTTAAAAAAAGTATCTGGTTGAAACTCCGGTTTCCATTCCAAAAAATAAGTAAGGGAGCTATTAGCTCCCTTTTTTGATGAATAATTCCTTGCAGCTATAATAAATTTAATCTTCTAGGTTATACTATTTCTAAAAATACTTGCAACAAATGAATCGGTTGCAAAATTCTACATCTGTATGTCCCTAGCAAGTTAATTTATTTATAATATGGATTTTGCACAATAGTATTGCTTACCCTCACGGCTTCAGGAAAGGCTATTACCATAATATAAGTACCAGTATTACTTAAGTAGTTTTACTCATAAAATTTAGGCAACTAAATTTGTAAAAACAGAAGTTAACTTAATAATCTAGATTATAATAAATTAGTAAAAAAAAGATTAATTTTTGATTTAACTACATTTAATAATACTATCATTTTAGTATTGTAGTGCAGCTAAATTTAATTGATTGATATTTTTGATTTAGATTACATAAGTACAATTTATATTTATTTCACTCTTTAAATGCCCTACTGTTTTAGTTTATGGTAATAATGACTAGCTTTTAATTAAGATAATCAGATAATAGGTTAGCAATGACAGTACAATTACTCAATATAAATCAGCCATTGCAGTCACACAAAGTTAGACGAATTTTACTAGTTGAAGACCATTACCTCAATCGGATGTTACTTAGTGACTATCTAAGTTACTGTGGTTATGAAGTCCAAAGTTTATCAGAAGGTTCTGCTTTTTTCTCAACCATAGAGAAATTCGAGCCAGATTTAATGTTATTGGACTTGAAATTGCCAGATGTTGACGGTTATTCACTCTTAAAACAAGTCCAGCAAAAACCTGATTTGTCAAAAATACCTATCATTGTGGTTTCAGCCTTTGCTTTTAAAGCAGATCGAGAACTAGCTCTGAGTTTGGGCGCACGTAACTATTTTGTCAAACCTTTAAAACTCAAGGATCTCATCCTTGCAATTGAAGAACAGTTTACTTGTCGCAACAAATAATTTTTTTGTTATGTGTGTCTTTATTCTGCTTTTTGGCCAGCAATAAATTCTTCAACGCACTCACTAAGAGTTTGTACAGAACTGCCGATTGTTGAAATTTTCTGTTGTACTTGCGCTAATAACAAAACTGCTGTTTGCAATTCATTGAGAGTCTCAGCCATAGCCTCACGATACTGGACTTCAAAATCTTGTAAATTCATAGTTTAGCTCTTGTCCAAAATTATTATAATAACTATATTATCAATCATAATCGTAAATTTAACTGACTAAATCCGTTAATTCGCTTAAGGTTATAAATTCAACAAATAAACACAAATAGTATCAATAGATAAAATTTTAATTGAATATTTATTTAACCAATATACAAGTATATTCTTTATTAAGAAAAACACAAATTAATCCAAGAGATTATCATCTAATCTAAAATATAAAATTTCAGATAATAAAGTATTATCAATTGAAAAATGTTAATTATAGATTCAAAAAGCAAAGTTTTTATTCTGACAGTAGCAGCCAATGACTAAGAATTGCAGTCACTTTTCTAGCAAGGCTCTAGCTTAGAAGCCGACGACCCTGCGAGAAGGCAAGGAACTAGCTACAGCAGACTTATCTTTGTGCAAACTAAAAGCCTACCTGACTTGAGAGTGCTGTTAATGGATAGCTAGGGTTTAGCTCGTGCTGAGTTAGGAGTTATATCATGTCCGCCTAATCAGTTATAATTCGCGCATCTGTGCAAAAACCAGGAAATCCTCTTTCCCCCAGCTAAGAGCTCCCAGCAAGAACTGCGGTCTTAATGATAAGTCTTTAACCGGACACGATATTATTATTTTCCCCAGTCCCTCATGACTGCTACTTTGTATTTACTTGATAAATAATTTATTAAATCGGCACGAAAAAATAATTTTTCTTAAAATAGAGAAAGATTACCTAATTTTGGTTGTGACAATATCTACTCAAATATTACCACTGGTTAAAGAGCCAGAACGACTAGAAAACCGTCTAGCCGAAATTCCACCGGAACCGGGGGTTTATTTCATGCGGGACAGGAGCGATCGCATTATCTATATAGGTAAATCGCGTAAGTTGCGATCGCGTGTCCGTTCCTATTTCCGGGATGGCTACAACAAGACTGAACGTATCGCCACGATGGTCAAGTTGGTGACAGAAATTGAATTCATCGTCACTGACACTGAAGCGGAAGCTTTAGCGCTAGAAGCTAATTTGATCAAGCAGCACCAACCATACTTTAACGTGTTGCTCAAAGATGATAAAAAATATCCTTATCTCTGCATTACTTGGTCAGAAGATTATCCGCGAATTTTTATTACCCGTAAACGCCAATTCGGTAAAGAAAAGGATAAATTTTACGGGCCTTATACTGATGCTGGTTTATTGCGAGAAATTGTCCGCATCTGCAAGCGCATTTTTCCACAGCGACAACGACCCCAACCACTTTTTAAAGACCGCCCTTGCTTGAATTTTGATTTAGGGCGTTGTCCTGGTGTGTGTCAACAGATGATTTCACCAGAAGAATATCGCAAAATTGTCCAAAAAATAGCGATGGTTTTTCAAGGTCGAACCCAGGAACTGATTGATATTTTGACCCAACAGATGAACGCAGCCGCTGAGAACTTGAATTTTGAGTCAGCGGCGCGGATTCGCGATCAAATTTCTGGGTTAAAGTCGCTGACAGCTGACCAGAAAGTTTCCTTACCAGATGATACTGTTTCGCGGGATGCGATCGCACTGGCAGCCGACGAACAGCACGCCTGCATTCAACTATTCCAGATTCGCGCTGGGCAATTGGTAGGACGTTTAGCCTTTGTGGCGGATACTCACGCGGAACCAGGAGCTATTTTACAACGAGCTTTAGAGGAACATTATCAAACTGCTGATTCCGTAGAAATCCCTTTAGAGATTTTGGTACAGCATGATTTACCAGATGCGGAAATATTGGCAGATGTCTTAACTCAACGTAAAGGCAAAAAAGTTACAATATTGACTCCTTTGCGCCAAACTAAAGCAGAATTAATAGAGATGGTAGAGCGAAATGCTCAGTATGAATTGCAAAGAATGCAGAAATTTGGCGATCGCAATCACCAAGCAATGCAAGATTTAGCCACCATTCTCGATTTACCAGATGTACCCCACCGCATTGAAGGTTATGACATTTCCCATATTCAAGGGTCAAATGCTGTAGCTTCGCAAGTCGTGTTTATCGACGGATTACCTGCAAAACAGCACTATCGTCACTACAAAATTAAAAATCCCACGGTGACAGCAGGACATTCAGATGATTTTGCTAGTCTTGCTGAAGTCATCCAGCGGCGGTTCCGTAAATATGCGGAAGATCCGCAATTAGCGCGTTTGGGTAATCCTGACTGGCCTGATTTAATCATGATTGATGGTGGTAAAGGTCAGTTATCATCAGTTGTCGCCGTTTTGCAAGAAATGAATTTATTAGAAGACTTGCGAGTTGTAAGTTTAGCAAAGCAGCGAGAAGAGATTTTTTTACCAGGAGAATCTAAACCCTTGACAACTGATGCAGAACAACCTGGGGTACAGTTGTTGCGGCGGCTGCGGGATGAAGCGCATCGGTTTGCAGTGAGTTTCCATCGTCAACAGCGCAGTGATAAATTGAAGCGATCGCGTTTAGATGAAATTCCTGGCTTAGGACATCATCGACAAAAGCAGCTACTAGGGCATTTTCGCTCAGTTGATTATATTCGCCAAGCGACAACCCCACAACTTGCCGAGGTTCCAGGAATCGGGCCGCGTTTGGCTCAAGAAATTTACGATTATTTTCATCCTGCTTGAGGAGATTAGTAGTCTGTCAAATTTCAATTTATGTATGAATAAACAAGTTTGTAGTAAGAGCTAAAGTCCTTACTACACACACTTAAAACTAGCTTGAAAAAGTATTAGTTCCACTCTCGCAGAGGATTCTGTTAAGTTTGTCTGCGAGAATTTAAGATGTGTATATCTGACTTTTCACGTTATGTGGAAAAGTCCACGAAAAACCTAACCCCCTAACCCCCTTCCCGACGCGGGAAGGGGGAAATTCAAAGTCTCTCTCCTTTTAGGAGAGAGATTTAGAGAGAGGTTTTCCAGATGCCGTGAAAAGTCAGGTGTATATACCGTAAATTTACGGTATCTCGTAACTATATCTCGTAACTATGGTAATTTTGATTAAATTTTCACACCAGAATTCCACCTCATAAATCTTGCCAGCAAAAATTAACTAATCCTTAAGATAACTATTTTGTTACTAAATATACAGTATTTTCTGTAGTTTAACTTTTGAATACAAGAACGGCTATTTTTTGTATCTGTCCAAGATGACTATAAATAAGCCTCTCTCAAAGCATTCGTCATAGGGATCAGTAAATATCTAAGCGTCATTTAATTAAAAAAGAATTTATGTACCTAAAGTAAGAGGGTAAAATCACTTAAATTATAGGATAGTATAGAGATAAATCGAAGTTTTTTAAAATCTGAAATTTTGTTTAAAATAATTAGCCAATATTAAAGTCGTTTGTTAAGTTGGGTCAAACCAAAATCTTTTCTACTTTAACTGGCAGTTTTCTCAAATAAAAAATAAATTACAACCAGGGGTTTTAAAATGCAGACAGTACAAAAAATTTACTGCCCAAATTGCGGCAGCCAAGCAGAACGTTATTATATTTCTGATAGTCAATTAACTCGAACACAATGCTCTAGTTGTGACTACTTGATGATTAGTTGCACTCGCACTGGCAAAGTAATTGAGGCTTATGCACCAGGAATTTATGCACAGCGCTAAATAATAAAAATCAAAAAAAATTAGAGAATATTTTCTCTAATTTCCAATAATAAATTTACTTGTCATAAATTTTAAAGACTTTACAGATTATTCTGTTGTCTGAGTTGTTGCTGTCGGATCTGTTCTTGTAACCTAAATTGTTGCTGTTGTCTAATTTGTTGATCTTGTCTAAGTTGTTGCTGTTGTATTCTCAGTTGTTGCTGTTGTGAAAAGTCCTGCTGTTGTAGTCTTGTTCCTTCCTGTTGTAGTCTCAATTGTTGCTGACGCAACATTTCTTGCCGTTGTTGTGTAAATTCTTGTTGTTGGATTATCTGTTGTTGTTGTAGTTGTTGTGGTTGTTGAAAATTTTGCCGTAGCCATGTTTCGTTCATTCGTTCTTGTGTTTGCTGATTTTGCTGTTCTTGTTGTTGTCTGATTCTTTCTTGAAGCGAATCTTGTGTCTGGGGATTCGTCCGAATTATTTGTTGGGGATTTGTCCGAATTATTTGTTGGGGATTCGTCTGAATTATTTGTGCAGATGCAGGAAAATTAATCGATAAAGCTTTGGCAAGCACAATCAATGGTAGCCATACTTTAACCAACGATAAGCGATTCAACATATAATTATTTCCTCAATTGTTATAGGTTGGGTTGAGCGATCGCTAAACTCTTAAAATGTCAACAGAATTTCCCTATACATCAATATAGGGGCTTGCAATAGTTAACTGAAGCTAATGTCTTGTTTACCGTTATGGGCTTACGCGATACTTACGGCTGACTACGCCAACATTCTTCAGTCGGCGACGTGTTCTAAATATTAGTGCGTTGGGAATAGCTTTCTAAATCAAGGTTATATCCAGTGCATTCTCTTGATTTTTCATAAAACTCTTGCTTCTTAGATATTCATCTTAATTAAATTATATATTTAAATTTTTTACATGATTTGCCGGATTCCCGTAAATCTACCTGCGGTAGGTAAGTTAACAAAGGGATCTCAAGCGGTTTTACGCCAGAGATAAAAAGAGATGTATCTGAAGACATATCTCTGTTTATCTGCGGTTTGATATTCATTCATAGAATTGATTGCAACAAGTTTAATTTTTACTTGCTCTTAGTTGCCCGCAAGCAGCATCGGCTTCTAAACCACGGGAATAACGGACACTCACAGCAGTATTTTGTTGCTTAAGAGCGTTGACAAATGCTTGAATGCGATCGCGGTTGGGACGTTTGTAGTCTACTTCTTGAATGGGGTTGTAAGGAATCAAATTCACATGACTTTGGAATCCTCGCATACATTTTGAAAGTTCTAATGCGTGTTCTGGTAAATCGTTGACACCAGCTAGAAGAACATACTCAAAAGTAACGCGGCGGCCAGTGATTTCTACATATTCTCGACATTCAGCCAGTAAATCTTCTAGAAGATAGGCGCGGGCGCTAGGGATGAGTTTTTCTCGTAGTGCTTGGTTGGGTGCGTGGAGACTTACAGCCAAAGTGATTTGCAAATTATTTTGCGCGAACTGACGGATGCGATCGCGAATCCCCACTGTAGAAACTGTAAGCGATCGCTGCCCAATACCGACATCTTGATTCAGGGATTTTAGGGCTGCTAAGACATTCTCAGTATTCAACAACGGTTCGCCTAGCCCCATAAACACCACATTGCTAACCCGTTGTTGAAAATCTTCTTGCACAGTCAACACCTGATCGACAATTTCATGCCGTGCTAGATTGCGTTTGTAGCCTCCCTTACCAGTAGCGCAGAAATCACACGCCATTGGGCAACCCACCTGAGTAGAGACGCAAACTGTCAAACGGGCTTTTGGGCCTTCTCCCCTTTCTGCAAAGGTGGGGATACCAACAGTTTCAATAATTTGCCCGTCTGTTAATCGTAAAAGATATTTCACTGTACCATCGGGAGCCTCAGAGCGGTAATGTAAAATTGAGCGCCCAATGGGAACTTCTGCTACTTCTTGCCGCCATTGCTTGGAGAAGACAGAAATATCAGCTAGCGATCGCACCCCTTTGTCATAAATCCATTCATGCAGCTGCTTTCCTCTGTAAGCAGGTTGTCCTTGTTGCTGCACCCAAGTAGTTAACTCTGCCAGAGAAGCACCTAGAAGAGGAGGGATTAATTCTGATTTTTCTGAGTTGAAGTCAACCTGAGATACAAGAGGCGTAGCAGACATAAAAAAATCGCGAGTTGATGTTGGATCTCTATCCTACACCTGCTAGATCGAGTTAGTCTTGACCAAAGAAGATGAGGAATTAACCAAAAGTTGTGCTGTTCCACCCCCACATTGCACCCTTTGCGTCTGCAAACTCTATGTAAATACGATTTTTCGGCACGCCTAGAGTTTGGTTAATCTGCTGGCAAAAGTCTTGACTCATTGCTACGGTTTGCTCTGGCTTCATCGTGCCAACGCTCTTAATTTCAATGTAGCAAACTGGGTCTGTATTCCCTGCAAAAGTCATCGGAATTCCTGATTCAAAAGCAGTCATTACATAAGATTCTGGTTTTCCCAAATGTTTCGCTAACTTGGCTGAGAGGTTTAAAAGCATTGACTCAATTTCAGCTTTTTGAGGAGCAGACGCAGAAGTTTGCACTTTAATTAAAGGCATAGTACCGAATTGGAATTTTGGATTTTATTACACTGTTAAGTTTACCGAAACGCAGAGGAAATGAGGGATGGGGCGACAAGGGAGATGAGGAGAATAACCCATGCCCAATGCCCAATGCCCAATGCCCAATGCCCAATGCCCAATGCCCAATGCCCCACTATTTAGTAATGAGATGAGCGAAATAGGTGATTATGTTCGGGATGATATAAACGCGATCGCCCTTTTGCTGTCGAGGCTGTCGAGAGGGCTGGACTGATTATATAAAGTGTAGTGCGAATTAGTTTTTCTTGATGAGTGCAGTCTGCCATTTGATTTAGGGGGACAACCCTGATTTTTTCATCGGGCCATCCAATGCGAAAGCAAATCGCAATGAGAGTTTCGGCTGGATAGTGTTCGAGTAGTTTAGCTTGGGCATTTTCGACGTGACGCGCACTTAAATACAAGCAGAGGCTAGCCTGATGTGCTGCAAGAGTGGCTAATTCTTCGGCGGCGGGGACTTCTGTACGTCCGCTGATGCGCGTCAAGATAATGGTTTGAACTAAACCGGGTACAGTCAGTTCTACTTTGAGTTTGGCAGCAGCAGCTTGAAAGGCGCTGATCCCAGGTATGACTTCAAAAGGAATATTTGCCTCTGCCAAGAGGTGCATTTGCTCGTGGATAGCGCTGTAGAGACTAGGATCGCCAGAATGGAGACGGACTACAGATTTGTGCTGCGATCGCACTCTATCGATCATAATTGGCAAAATCTCTTCTAAAGTCTGATTCGCAGTTCTAATTATCTCGGCATCTTTTCGGCAAAGTTCTAAAATTTCTTCAGGTACTAAAGAATCAGCAAATAAAATTACATCAGCAACAGCCAGTAATTTCTGCGCCTTCACCGTTAATAAATCAGGATCTCCAGGGCCAGCTCCGACAATATACACAGATGGGTCTATGGCATACAGTGTTTTTTTATAGCTTAGGTCTTCTGTACATTCACTTTGAAAAGAACCCACGACAATCCCTCAAAAAATTTTTTTGATATTTTCTCAGTATCTTTCCGGATTCCCCCTCTTTCCCTAGTAGAGAGTAATGGTAGATGCACCCTGGTTAAGCCCTAGAGAATACTCTGGGGCATTTTTTATTTTTTAGTCATTGGGAATTGAGCATAGGGCATAGTTATTCTCCTTGTCCCCTTGTCCCCTTGTCCCCTTGTCCCCCATTTCCTTTAGCAGTAGGAACTACATCGGGTAAAGGGCGTTTGAGTAAGTAAAGCCAAGCTAATCCAACTAATCCCAATAAAATTCCTAGACTACTGACTACTTGCGCCATCCGTAATGGCCCCAGCATCAAGCTATCAGTGCGAAAGCCTTCAATCCATAAGCGTCCTAAGCTATAGGCTGGCCAGTAAATGAGAAACAGTGTGCCTACCTTCAGACGCGGCTTACCGGATAAAGACCGGAAAAATAACGTTATTAGTAGCGTAAACACCATTAAATCCCATAGAGATTCGTAGAGGAAGGTGGGATGAAAGTAATCGAAACTAACATACTCTAAAGGACGATGGTCTGGTGGAATATACAGCTTCCAGGGTAAATCAGTCGGATCGCCAAAAGCTTCAGAATTAAAGAAATTGCCCCAACGTCCGATCGCCTGCCCTAAAATCAGCGAAGGTGCTACTAAATCTGCCAGTTGCCAGAAAGAAACCTGCTTGATTTTGGCAAAGATTAACGCAGCCACAACGCCACCAAGAATCGCTCCATGAATGGCAATACCCCCTTCCCAAATCGCAAAAATTTTTCCTGGAGTTGGAGCATATTTTGACCACTCAAAAAAAACGTAATATAGCCGTGCGCCAGGAATTGCCCCAATCAACAACCAAAAGAACAAATCGCCTAGCAACTCAGGATTAACATTGCGCCGCTTTGCCAAATTCTGGGAAAGGATGACGCCAATTAAAACTGCTGTGGCAATCAACAAGCCGTACCAACGAATACTTAGTGGCCCTATTTTCACCAGAATCGGTCCTGGAGAAGTAAATTGAAACGCCAAGGGCAAAGTGGGAAAATCCAGTGCCATGAAAAATTACCTAGAAAAGTTCGTTAACTACCCGCGCACTTTGCTAAGTACGGAGTTTCTTGTGTCTCGAATACTGTAACTACACTTAAATCTTCCACAACATTGTGGGGACGTAGGTAAAAATCCAGTATTCATATTTAGGAGTCTAGTGGAGTGTGGTAGAAATAACTATGCAGTCAACAATAATGTAAAGGCTTATGCTATAAGCTTTCTTTCCTTCTGCCTCCTGCCTCCAGCAAGAACTGCCTTCTGCCTTCTTGCACTAGTTCCTAACGCTTAGTTGAGCATAACTTGTACCACTAAAACAATTGAGTTTACCATCATTACCGAGAACGCAAGATGGTAGATTTGAGTAAGTTACACAAAATGATTTCAATATAATCACCTAAACAACTTTGATATATTTAAAATTGTGATTGCTATTTATCCTGGTAGCTTCGACCCCATTACTTTGGGACACCTCGATCTCATCGGGCGCGGTAGTCGGCTGTTTGAGCGGGTGATTGTCGCTGTACTACGGAACCCTAACAAGATGCCACTTTTTAGTGTGGAGCAACGGCTAGATCAAATCCGTCTTTCTACAGAACATTTACCTAATGTAAAAGTAGACAGCTTTGATGGTCTTACTGTCAATTATGCTCAAATGCAACAAGCACAAGTTTTGATCCGGGGTTTACGGGCTGTGTCAGATTTTGAAGTGGAACTGCAAATGGCTCACACCAACAAAACTCTTTCTACCCAAATAGAAACAGTTTTTCTCGCAACCTCAAATGAGTATAGTTTTTTAAGTAGTAGTGTGGTAAAAGAGATTGCAAGGTTTGGTGGCTCTATCGATCATCTCGTTCCCCCACACATTGCCCTAGATATATACCAATGCTACAATCAGAAATCTCCAATGTTGAACCCAATCTCAACGGAAGCAATCCCCCCCCTCAAGAATATCTCGGTGGAGAGGGAAGCATAGATATTCAGCAGGAACTCAACCGCCTAGAGGAAATGGTTCTCTCTAGTCTCAGGATTCCGCTAACGGGACGCACACTCATAGATGAGGAAAAGTTGCTAGATCAGCTTGATTACATCCGGCTGGCTTTACCATCACTTTTTCAAGAAGCAGCAGCAGTTCTTGACCAAAAGAACGAAATTCTGCTGGAAGCGGAAGAGTATGGACAGCAGGTTGTTGAGGCTGCACAAGCAAAAAGAGCGCAAATTTTAGCTGAAAGCGATATTATTCACCAGGCGGAACAAGAAGCTGAACGATTGCGGCGACAAGTGCAACAAGAGTGTGAGGGAATAATGCAAGAAACTCTCGCCGAGATTGACCGCAAGCGGTATGCTTGTCAGCAAGAGTTAGAGCTGATGCGACAAAATGCGATCGCTCAAGCTCAAGAAATTGAAGATGGTGCTGATGCTTATGCCGATGGCATTTTGGGAAATATCGAGCAGGATCTCAAAGATATGTTGCGAATTATCACCAATGGACGGCAACAATTGCAAATTGATAACCTCACCCAGCGTAATTCACCTCCTAGCAAAAAACGATAAAGGCTCTAATAAGAGATGATGAAAAATTATAAGTTGGGTTTTAAGCAATAGTGAAACCCAACTATTTTTATTAGGGAAGTTTTTTGGGAAATCTACCGAGAAATAGATTTAAATTTGTGGATTGTAATTAAACAGGATCTCTAATAAATGATTACTTTCGCTCAAGTTAATTTTGGATTAAATTTAGCTGGTTTAATTGGAATTATTTATTTTCTTTTGGCAGTTATTTACTTTATTTTAACAGTAGTTTGGCTTGCCCAACGTGGAACTAGGCTTACAGGTTGGGCTTTAGCCCTTTACATTATTCAAGTGATATTTACACCAATTATAATGTTAATATGCGGAGTAATCTTGTTTTTTCAAGGTTGGCGTTTAGATCCAATTCTTCAGTTTGAGCAATTTTTATCGTTGCTTTTAATTATTTATTTCGCTATTAAAGATATTGTAATTAATGCAGTTTACAGAGATAGATAATTTTATAATTTTTTGGTAGAGACGTGAACTGTGCGTCTCTACCAAAAATAAATATTTATACAGAAGAAAACTACAAAGTGTAAGTAAAATCTTCCACCAACATACCAGGAACTAAACTACCTCCAAGTTGGCGACTTTCATAAGTACCTACTTCGGGAATGAATTCTTGAAAAGTAGTCAAATCTATTAGATTTTCTCCCCAGAAGCGATAGAGACTTTCATCAAAACGTAAGTTTTCAATGGGGGCAGTAATTTCTCCGTTTTCTACCCAAAAACAAGCATAACGAGTCATACCTGTGATTCTACCAGTGTGGCGATCGCTCCAATTCAAGTAATGCAAATTTGATAAATATAATCCTGTATCCAATCTCGGAAGAATCTGCTCAAAGATTAAATTTCCGGGACTGATTTCTGGCGCGCGCAGAGTCTCTGAACCATTAGCGCCGTTGGCAATTTTTTGATATTCCTTAGCAGTGCGAGAATTCACCAGAGTATTTACCAAATATCCTTTTTCTATTACAGGTAACTCTGGTGCTGCCATTTCTCCCAATTCATTAAATCGCGGTACTAATCCGCGCTGAAAGTTTTCTTTCAAACTAAATGCCGTCGAAAGTTGTTTTTCTTGACGCGATAAAGCAGCTAAAGCACTATTCCCTTGTTGAATATCAGCTTCGCTTACTGCTCCCCAAGAAAGCATTACTAATAAATCTGCAACAGCAGCAGGTGCAAAATAAGTTTTGTATTGTCCTCGTGGTAATTCTTTAATTGGACGAGCTAGCAATTCAAGTTGCTTTTTAGCTTCGCTGATTTTGGTTATATAAGCAGATTCATCCCAATCACTTCCGGCAAATGTGCCCTTAACTGCTTGCCCAGAGGTAGAAAATAAAGAATAATCTAAACTAAAAGAATCAGTAGCAAACCAGTGTTTTTGACCACTGGAATCACCATAACCTTTAATTACTATTCCTCCAGCATATATACCAGTAAAATCTAATTCAGGAACTTGTTCTAATACACTTGTTACTACTGCTTCCTCTGGTAATAAATTTCCAGAATGTATTTCCCGGCTGGTATTATTGCCTGATGGTAAAACTAGATATGGATCGATGGGTAATAAAATCAGTTCGTCGCGTAGTTCCTGCAAAGCAGGATATGCTAATTGCCAGTCTAACTCCCAATTTCCAGTAAAGGGAAACTGCCTAATACTGCTGCGTTGATCTGCCATCAGAGTCAGTTCTATCCAACCATCAGCAACACAACCAGTTTGTCGCACTTTCGCATGGTTGAAACGAGTAAATTGACTTCTTTCACTACTAAGTCTCACAGTGAATTGTTCATTTTCAGCTTTTTTAATCAGCAGACTTTCAATCAGTCGATTAAAACTGACTTCTAATGCAGATAATTCCTCAATTTTCATAGAAATTAAATATCAATAGGGAATAAAGAGGGGGAAAAAGTTAAACCAATTCGCAATTCGCAATGGGCTACGCCCCGCTACGCTAACGCAATTACGTTTTGTGACGTGGATTTAGACCTCGACACAAAACCTGCTGCCTGTAGAGACAGGGGACTTGAACCCCCACCACTTGTTAAAAGTTATGAGTTGAAGAAATTGTTAACTTCTAACTCCTAACTTCTAACTGCTGTATTTGCACTTTTTCAACTTCCTCCACCAAAAACTTCGACATTAGCAAATACACAAACAGGTGAACCGTGTCCTACCGAAATGGCCTGATTTGGTTCTCCTTTACCACAATAAGGAGTACCATACATTTGCCAGTTTGTTGCATCTCCTACTTGGATTAAGCTATGCCAAAATTCTGGTGTTGTGGCGCGATAGTTAGGATTACGAAGGGTTTTGGTGAGTTTGCCGTTTTCAATTAATTTAGCGTACTCGCAACCAAATTGGAATTTGTAGCGGCGATCGTCAATTGACCAAGAACGGTTAGATTCCATGTAAACGCCGTGTTCTATCCCGCCAATAATGTCTTCAAAAGTGCCGTTTAAAGGCTCTAAATTCAAGTTTGCCATACGATCGATCGCTGGTCGATTCCATGAGCAAGCACGGGCACAGGCAACTCCTGCTACACCTGCTCTAGCTTGACTTTCCAGACTGCCTAAACCCCGTTGAAGTACTCCTTCTTTAACCAAGTATTCCTTTGTTGCTACAGCACCCGTATCATCAAAGCCATAGCTAGAAAATTCACCAGGCACGGTAGGATCAAAGGTAATGTTCATCAACGGCGAACCATATACTAGGTTGCCAAAATCACTTTTATTAACAAAGCTGCCCCCAGCATAGTTACGCTCATCTCCCAAAATTCGGTCAATTTCTAGGGGATGCCCAACACTTTCATGGATTTGCAGCATCATTTGGTCTGAGGCTAAAACTAAATTGGTACGGGTGGTTGGGCATTCCTCTGCTGTCAAAAGTTCTACTGCTTGTTCGCCTATTTGCCGCACCCGATGCCATAAGTTTTCTTGTTTTAATAGTTCGAGTCCGCCTTGGTAACAGTTTGCTTGCGAACCGTTATTGCTGCGCTGTTGTACAACCGCGCCATCTTGGGCAGTAGCTCCGTAATTTGTGCCTATAGATAGTATTTTTTGATAGACTTCTGAGCCATTGCTGCTAATAAACCAAGATTCTCTCTCAGTTGTGCTAGCACTGGCTATGGTTTGCACAATCTTGTCATCAACTTTGAGTGTTTGGCAAATACGAACCAGTAAATCGTTGATTTCTCCTGGACTCAGAGCATCCAATGGCTCAATAAATGGAGATTTATATTCACCAACAACTTTAGGACGCTCACTTTCACGGAAGGGATGTATCCACCATTCACTGGCTGCTAGTGCCTGTTTATAGGCTGTTTGGGCAGCGGCTTCTAGAGAAGACAATTCTAGAGAGTTAGTAGCTGCATAACCCAGACAGCCATTGACTAAAACTTCCAGCATGGCTCCAACAGTGAAAGATTTGCCATTTAGTTGGGGTAAGGCGTCACGGACTAAACGGGTAGTAGAAGTTTCCTTTACGGCTCTAATACCGATCCAATCTGCGGGAATATCGAAACTAGCGATCGCTTTTTTGAGTTCAGACCACATAAAGAATGGGGAATAAAGAATGGGAAATGGGGAATGGGGAATTTTCTACCTACTCCCCATTCTCCTCTAATTCCGGTGCCAGCGTGTGCCATCACGGCTATCAATTAGCGTAATACCTTCTGCTTGGAGTTCGTCACGAATGCGATCGCTTTCGGCAAAATTCTTGGCAATCCGTGCTTCTTGCCTTTGCTGAATTTTCACTTCAATTTCTGCATCGCTGAAACCATTACTTGTTTGAGTTTCGGCTTCTATCTCGGCTTCTAAACCCAAAACTCCAGCTAAGGTAACGAGTGTTTGCCATTGACGCTGTAACTCATCTGCTGATGTTTCGGTTTTCCCTTCATGCACAAGAATATTTCCCTCACGGCGCAGTTCTTTGGCTAATTCAAACAGCACTGTTAACCCACCAGGAAAATTAAAGTCGTTATTTACGGTTTCTTGAAAGCGTTCAATATAGGGATTGGGTACTGGGTATTGGGTACTGGGTATTGATATATTCCCAGTCCCTAGTCCCCAGTCCCCAGTCCCTAAATCCCAGCCTAGTAATTTCCCGTATTGGTAGCCGAAGAGTAAACCTTCTTTAATGGTGTGCCAGCCATTGGTTGCTGCGGCGATCGCTTCGTCGGTAAAATCAACTGGTGTACGATATTGAGCGGTTAGCACGAACAACCGTACTGCCATCGGGTCAACGCCTCGATCCAGTAATTCTCGAATAGTGATAAAGTTGCCCAAAGATTTGGACATTTTTTCACCATCTACCTTTACCATGCCGTTATGCAGCCAGTAACGCGCTAGGGGTTTTCCGGTTACAGCCTCAGATTGGGCAATTTCGTTTTCGTGATGGGGAAAAATTAAGTCAGCACCACCAGCATGAATATCGATGGTATCACCCAAGCGATCGCGCACCATTGCCGAGCATTCTATATGCCAGCCCGGACGGCCTGCGCCCCACGGTGATTCCCAAGCAGGTTCTCCTGGTCTTGCTGCTTTCCACAAAGCAAAATCAAAGGGGTCTTTCTTTTTTTGGTATTCTGGATCTTCTACGTTAACGCGATCGCTTTTGCCAGCTTGCATATCCTCTAACTTGCGTCCCGAAAGTTTGCCATATTCAGAAAACTGCCGCACTGGATAATACACATCACCATCAGCAGGGTAAGCAAAACCCTTATTTTCCAACTCATGAATTAACCGCAAAATGCCATTCATAGTATGAGTAGCACGGGGATATTCATCGGCTTCTTTGATTCCCAATCGCGCCATATCCTCAAAATATGCTTTGATAAAGCGATCGGCCACAGCTTCCATTGAAGAATGTTCAGCACAGGCTCGATTGAGAATCTTGTCATCAATATCAGTAAAATTTTGGATATATCGCACTTCATAACCGATAAACTGGAGGTATCGGCGTACTACGTCCCAAACGATGCAAGCTCTAGCATGACCCAAATGGCAGTAATCGTACACCGTCACGCCGCAGTAATACATCTTAACCTTGCCTGTTTCGACTGTTTCAAACGGTTCTTGACGACGGGTGAGGGTATTGTAAAGGGTTAGGGTCATAACAGAGTAATGCTGAAATAGGGAGATACGTAATAATAGGGTAAGGCAGCTGGGATGACAGTCCAGCATCCCTATGCTAGTGTTTTCTGGACTATCTGCGCTACATTACTATTTTTTGACTATTTGATAACAGCGCTATGCAATCAGCAGTTACACCCGAATCTTCGGCAATGGATACGCCCAAACAAGGAATGCCAGTAACAATTATTACGGGTTTTCTCGGTAGTGGCAAGACGACTTTACTTAATCATATCCTCAACAACCAACAGGGTTTAAAAACCGCTGTTCTCGTAAATGAATTTGGCGAAATTGGCATCGATAACGAGCTAATTGTTTCCACTGGTGAGAACATGGTGGAGCTAAATAATGGTTGTATCTGCTGCACTATTAATAATGATTTAGTAGATGCAGTTTACAAAGTTTTAGAACGCCAAGAACATCTAGATTATCTAGTAGTGGAAACAACTGGATTGGCAGATCCGCTACCAGTAGCTTTAACATTTCTGGGTACAGAGTTGCGGGATTTAACCCGCTTAGATTCGATTATTACCGTGGTAGACGCGGCTAATTACAGCCTAGATTTATTTAACTCTGAGGCAGCATACAGCCAAATTGCTTATGGCGATGTCATTGTGCTGAACAAGGCAGATTTGGTTGATGAAGCCACTTTGAACGAGTTAGAAAGAAAAATTAACGAAGTCAAGGAAGGAGCAAGGATTATCCGCGCTACGCGATCGCAAGTGCCACTTCCTTTAATTCTGAGTGTTGGTCTGTTTGAGTCAGATAAATATTTTGACACAGTGGTGGATGAACACGACCATCACGATCATCACGACCATGACCATGACCATGACCATGACCACTCAACATGCGGTCACGATCATCACGACCATGACCACGACCATCACGATCATCACCATCATTCTGACCATTTAGAAAATGATGGTTTTACTTCCATCTCTTTCCAAAGTGACAAGCCTTTTTCTATTAGGAAGTTTCAGTATTTCTTAGATAACCAGCTACCCTCAAATATCTTCCGAGCCAAGGGGATTATGTGGTTTGATGAAAGCCCGAAGCGTCATATTTTCCACCTTTGCGGTAAACGCTTCACCTTGGATGATGATGAATGGAAAGGCCAACTGAAAAACCAGTTAGTACTGATTGGTCAAAATTTGGATCGTGAGACTTTAATTAGTCAACTCGAAAAATGCATTTGTCTACCTTCAACCTCTCGCGGTAAAGGGTTTGGCAAATAAAAGTTAGAAGTTAGAAACTTACTACTCGTTCCCAGGTTCCACCTGGGAATGCATTCTCAATGGCTCCGCCATCAATTTTGAGCAATGGAAAATCGTTGTTTTTAGTTTTTATATATTGCTCTAAAATCAAAACGTTGATAAATGTTCTGATTAAAATGCGCGTTGTTATCCAGCGAGTTAAATCATCTCAAGTTACAGTGAATGATGAAATTGTCGGTAAAATTGGGCAGGGGCTAAATTTGCTCGTAGGTATTGCTAATACCGATACTGATGCTGAAATCGACTGGATGGTGCGTAAATGTTTAGAATTGCGGCTTTTTCCTGACGAAGGAGGAGACGACCGATGGCAAAAATCTATACAAGACATTGGTGGTGATTTGTTAGTAGTCAGTCAGTTTACCCTTTATGGTGACTGTCGTAAAGGTCGCCGTCCTTCTTTTGACCGTTCAGCGCCTCCCCAATCGGCAGAAGATTTGTATAATTGTTTTGTTAGTAAGTTAAGAGCTAGCGGGTTGCAGGTAGAAACAGGTAAATTTGGTGCAATGATGCAAGTTATCATCGAAAACGATGGCCCCGTAACTTTGTTACTTGAAAAAGAAGCAATTTAAGTATATACACTAAAAAGTGAATCACAGTAGCTTCTAGACTGTGGTGTTCTAATTGATGAGAGAATATTAAATTAACCATCAGCAAAGTTTAAATTCATTCATCATGGCGAAAATCCAGTTTTCTAGAGGTCTTGACGAAGAGGTAACTCCAGATGTGCGCTTGACGCGATCGCGTACTGGGGATAGTGGTACAGCGACGTTTACTTTTACGAATCCGAAAATTTTAGATCAAGGTACTACCGAAGATATTACCGGAATGTACTTGATTGACGAAGAAGGCGAGATAATTACCCGTGAAGTTAAAGCTAAATTTATTAACGGGAAACCGGAAGAATTAGAAGCATTTTATGTAATGAAATCTGCCCAAGAATGGGATCGCTTTATGCGCTTCATGGAGCGGTATGCTGAAGAAAACGATCTGGGACTGAGTAAAAATGAGTCATAGGGCTTAGGGCTTAGGGCATAGGGCATCGGTAATTGTCATGTTCAATGAATGCGCCATTTACCATGCCCAATTATCCATTATTAAAAGTTCATGAGTGACATATAATGCCACAACCCCATCCAGACTTGCCTGGAGTTTTAGTAACTTGTGCTGTGGTTACTGTCAGCGATACACGCACTTTGGAAACAGACAAAAGTGGCCAGCTAATTCAGCAGTTACTCCTTGGTGCAAACCATGCTGTAGGAGCCTACACGATTATCAAAGATGAACCAACACAAATTCAAGGGCAGATAGAAAATCTGGGCAAAAGCTCAAATTTGGATGCTGTAATTTTTAATGGTGGTACAGGTATTGCACCAAGAGATACCACCTATGATGCTATTGAGAAGTTACTAGAGAAAACTTTGCCGGGATTTGGTGAGTTATTTCGTTTTTTAAGTTATCAAGAAATTGGTTCACGGGCGATCGCTTCTCGTGCCGTTGCTGGTGTTTATCAAGATAAATTAATCTTCTCGCTTCCTGGTTCTAGTAATGCTGTGCGACTGGCGATGGAAAAACTGATTTTACCCGAACTCACTCACTTGGTAAGTCAGGTTGCTAAGGGGGTAACATGAGCAGCCGTTCAAAAAGTTACCATGATAACTTTTGTAAAACTAAGCCATGAGGCACTGAAATCATCCTTTATCTACTTACATATTGAGGCTACCCAGAATTATAGTCAAACGAATGAAATATTAATACCAGATCAGTAATGGAACCTATTTACTGGAATTGCATAATTGCTCATAGCATTACTGCATTTTCATACTTTGGTATACCCATAGTAATAGGGGTTTTCTTTAGCAAAACTAAGGCAACTATCCCTCCTAAGTTTTGGCTAGCCTTTTTCTTATCGGGTGGATTCGTACTATTTTGCGGATTTCATCACTTTCTGGCAATCTTTGAGCCATATATGGCAGTTTCCCTGCTGCATTTAGGCGTACTTGATGTAATGGCGTTTATTTCTTTATCTGCTTTACTCTACCTAATGCCAACCGCTTATCAAATTGTAGAGGCGATCGCTAGATATCAAGAAGATACCCGCGAACTGCAACGTAGCCAGCAGATGCAACGGCTATTCCTAGATCGGGGCCCCTTTGCAGCATATATCAAAGATGAGCAATCTAGACTGCTTTACTACAACCAGGAAATACAGTCTAGATTTTCTATAAATTCACAAGAATGGTTGGGAAAAACTGATAGTGAATTCTTGCCAGATCCAGAAGAGGGACGGCAGGTTATGGAGAACGATCGAGTTGTTTTGAAGACTCTACGTCCTTTGAAGCTAATTGAAGAGGTAAAAGTATCTGGTAACAATCAGCCGTGCTATTGGTTATCGTTTAAGTTTCCGTTTAGCGATTACGCAACGGGCGCTTACCGTATCGGTGGGATCAGTATTGATATTACAGAATCTATAGAAGCACAGCGATCGCTAACTGACTTAAATCGGCAGCTAAAAGAAAAAACACTGGAATTGGAAGCAAAAAAACGAGAACTTATATATCTCTCAGATATGGCGGATATGCTTTATTCCTGTGAGTCTGAAGATGAGGTCTATCAAGTAGTAGCTTTAACCTGTTCCAAGCTGTTTCCTACAATGAGTGGTTGTATCTGTATAATTGCTAATTCCAAGAATTATGTTCAAATTAATAGGATTTGGGGAGATGAAATAAGCAGTAAAGAAATATTTTCACTATCTGATTGTTGGGCATTGCGGAGAGGAAAATTCAACCTTTTATCGTCTCGGAATTCAGGATTAATTTGCAGTCACTTAATACAGCCAGTTAGCGGCACACATTTGTGCGTTCCATTGTTTGGACAAGGCGAAATAGTTGGGATTTTACACCTCGACGCACTTGATGAAATCAGTCCAGAAGATCGACAAACTTCTGAGATTATTGCTAGAACATTAGGCATTGCACTGAATAATTTATCGATCAAACAACGTCTAACCCATGAAAACTTGCGGGATGGGATGACCCAACTATTCAATCAAAGCTATATGGAAAGCATAACGGAACAAAGGCTAGCTGAAGCTGAACGATTGGGACAACCTCTTAGTATTATTTTTCTTGATATCGATAACTTCAAATCTTACAATTCGCGCTATGGACACGTGACTGCCAACATTGTTCTCCAGGGATTAGCACAGTTACTGTTAAAATCTATTCGCTCCTTTGACATTGCTTGCAGATGGGGTGGTGAAGAATTTGTAATTGTCATGCCTAATATGACACTGGAAACGCTCAGAAAGCGAGTAGAACAATTAAGGCTAGATATTGAACAAATGCAATTGAAGGACGGCGATCGGCTCCTCGAAAGCATCACCGCTTCTTTTGGAATAGCTGTATCAGAACCAGGGATTACGGTTAAGGATTTTCTAAATCGGGCGAATCAAGCGATGCTTGAGGCAAAGCGAACAGGGAAGAATCGAGTTAGGGAATATGTAAATACTTATAATTGAAGAATAAAAAATTTAGAATACCTCAAGCAGTCAAACAATTTGAGATTTGAGATTTGAGATTTGAGATTTGAGATTTTACATTAGACTTCTTGCAGAAGTCGGGAAAAGGGGGAAAGGTTTGTTATTTTCCCTTTCCCCTTTAACCTTTTCCCACCTCTTGCAAAAGTTCTTTTTGCAAGAGGTCTATTGACTCTATGACTATCCTTTGCGCTTCAGTTGCCATAGAAATCAGAAACTTATAAATTTACTCTATAAAAAAACAACTCCCTGAAGATATGGGAGTTGTTTTTTATATTCAAGCAGTTTTTAAAACATTTAGAATGGAGCGATCGCTAAACAAATAGTAGCCAAAATAGCAGCGATTATATAAAATACTCCAACTACTTGTAATTCTGACCAGCCAGTAAGTTCTAAATGATGGTGTAAAGGTGCCATTTTCAAGAGACGTTTACCTTTGCCATCGGGGCCCTTCGTGGCTTTGTAATAACTTACCTGCGCCATCACCGACAAGGTTTCTACGAAGAATATACCACTGAGAATAAACAGACCTACTAAGCTGTTTGTTAATAGTGCTACAGCAGCTAAAGCTCCTCCCAGTGCCAGGGAACCAGTATCTCCCATGAAAACGCGGGCTGGGTTGCGATTATGGGCTAAGAAACCTAAACACCCGCCACTTAAAGCAGCACAGAAAACCATCAATCCTGGTGCTGTTGGGGCGACTAAAGCACCTAAAGCCAAAAGTGCGATCGCAACTGTTCCTGCTGCCAAGCCATCAATACCATCTGTTAAATTAGTCGCATTACTTTCTGCAACTAGTACAAAACCTGCTAAAGGCCAAAATAGGAATCCTAAGGGTAGTGTGAAGCTCACCCAAGGCAAAGCAATATTTGTAATATTAGAAGGTTGATTAAACATCAGCCATAGACAAAACATAGCCGCAAAACTCACCTGCAAAGCCAGTTTTGTTTGTGGGGATATACCTTTATTTGATTTCCGGCGCAGAATTTGCCAATCGTCGAGCCAGCCAATCAATCCATAGCTGATTGTCAAAGCCGAAACTGCAAGCACCTCTTTAGAAAAGTTAGACAATATGCAGGCAAGCAACACAGATACAGGTATAAAAAATATACCGCCCATTGTGGGAGTGCCTGCCTTTTTGAGATGAGCTTGAGGCCCATCTTCACGAATTATTTGTCCAGTTTTAAGTGCTTGAAGTAAAGGTATTACCCAATAGCCCACCAAACCTGAACCCAACGCACACAACAGTAATGGCAGGGTTAACGACATACTTTGCCAAGGTAGCCGATTGGCCATCGAATCCAAGAAAAATGCTGTTGTACCTAACCCTACGGCTAATAAAGAGGCTAGAGCGATTCCAGAAATGTTTAATCCTTGCTCAGGAGATAATTTAGCGTCCACAGAAGTTTCCCTTCACTCCACACTTATAAAATTGAATAACAGTAACTAGGGATACTACCAAGTCCCTAGCCTGAAAAGGCTAATTTTCAGCGATTCCTATATCATCATCGTCATCATCATCGAGGTCGTAGCCAATTCCATCATCTACACCCATTAGGGAGTCTATTCCTTCTTCGTCAGCTTGAAAATCCGGTTCGTGAACGTCACGGGCGATGATGCGACCGTTGTTTTGTAACCAGTCCAACAAAGAGGACTCTGGCTTTAGGGGGATGACATCGGCTCGTTGGTTACGGGCTGCTTCACGTAATGGAGAGTTCAACATATCGAGTCAGGACAAGAAAAGGTTTACGTAAGTTGACATTTAGAGTCTATCACTTGGCACGGATTAATTTAGTTATCTTTTCAACCCTTTAGTTGATAAATCCGCATTCAGATAGAAATTTTTTTATTTAATAAGCATAAGGCTTAAGTCAAGCGATTCTTAGTAATTTTTATGGCTCTACATATATGTCATTAATATCTTGTTTATGCTGATGGAAAGTGAGTGATTTTTGAGGTGACAGGCGATGATGGCAAAAGCGGCTCTTATGGATGCGATCGCACTTACTAATCGCGGTCTAGTGGCGACCGAAGAACAGAAACAGGCTATCTTAATCGCGATCGCCAATTTAGAAGACTTTAATCCTACACCGCGTCCGGTGGAAGCTAGTAATTTGCTAGATGGCAATTGGCGATTACTATACACCAATAGCAAGGCTCTTTTAAACTTAGATCGTCTACCCTTATGTAAACTGGGTCAAATCTATCAGTATATCCGGGTAGAGACTACCAGTGTTTACAACATAGCTGAGATTTATGGCTTACCTTATTTAGAAGGATTAGTCAGCGTTGCTGCTAAATTTGAGCCAGTTTCAGGTCGGCGTGTCCAAGTGAAATTTGAACGTTCTATTATCGGCTTACAACGTTTAATAGAATACAATTCTCCGGTAACTTTTATCCAACAAATTGAAGAAGGTAGAAAATTTCCCGGAATTGATATTCCCATAAAGAGTGACAAACAGCAAGGCTGGTTAGATATCACTTATATAGATAACGACCTACGGATCGGCAGAGGTAATGAGGGAAGTGTGTTTGTCTTAACTAAAACATAAGCTTTTACAAAATAGCTATTTGCGAATGAAGGTACACTAAAACGTCTACCTTGTCAAGTGGGGTTTAATACCTTTTCCAATTTTGGATGTGGTATGTAACTGGGGAGCAGGGGAGACAAGGGGACAAGGGGACAAGGGGACAAGGGGACAAGTCTTTTCCTTTTTTCTTGTCTACCTTGTCTCTTCCCCATGCCCCATGCCCCATGCCCAATGCCCAATGCCCCATACCCAATTCAGACAAATAACTTAACAAAGACTCTTGCTGCGACCTTGAGGTTGTAGAGTGAAATCAATTAGCCCTCTAGATTGGCGATTGATAACTAAAAGGGAAAATAATCATGGTTCAACGTGGTTCTAAAGTACGTATTCTCCGCCCTGAATCCTACTGGTTTCAGGATCTAGGAACTGTGGCTTCCATCGACCAAAGCGGCATCAAATACCCTGTAATTGTCCGCTTTGAAAAGGTCAATTACTCTGGTATCAATACCAACAACTTTGCCCAGGATGAATTAGTCGAGGTTGAAGCACCAAAGGCTAAAGCACCGAAAAAATAGCTGCAAAGCTACAAGGGAGTTGTTTGATGCGATGATGAAGGGTAGTCTTAAAGTCTGAAGTATGAAGTCTGAAAATTTCAGTTCATTCATTCTTTGTCCTAGCCTACCCTAATCTACGAGAGCCGCCCTGCGGGTATTTACGGTTTCTTTTGGGTAGTAATACGAGCTATCTACGGCTATGTAAGTTACTACCCCATCTTTTCTTCCTCGATCCCTCAAATAAATCACAATTGCCTGCTTAACTCAGCTTGAATGCCCGAACTGCCTGAAGTTGAAACAGTCCGAAGGGGTCTAAATCAATTGACCCTCAACCAAGAAATCACGGGAGGAGATGTGTTGCTCGATCGCACCATCGCCTACCCGTTTTCTGTTGGTGAGTTTGTTAATGGAATTGAAAAAAATGCGATTGCTACTTGGCATCGTCGCGGTAAATATCTCATCGCCGAACTCTCCTCGTCTTCCGGCTGGCTAGGAGTTCATCTGCGAATGACTGGTCAACTATTATGGCTGGATAGAGATGAACCATTACACAAGCACACGCGAGTTAGATTATTCTTTGGGAATCGGCAAGAATTACGCTTTGTTGACCAGCGAACCTTCGGTAAAATATGGTGGGTTCCGCCTGGTGTTGCTGTAGAAAGTATTATCACTGGTTTGGCAAAACTGGCAGCAGATCCATTTTCATCAGAATTTACTGTTGAATATCTAGCAAACAAACTCCAAAACCGCCGCCGTCCGATTAAGACTGCGCTACTAGATCAATCCGTGGTGGCGGGATTAGGTAACATCTATGCTGATGAAGCATTATTTAAGAGTGGGATTTTACCTGAAACCTTGTGTATAAATTTGCAGCTAAAGCAAATTGAACGTTTGCGAACCGCCATCATTCAAGTGTTAGAAACTAGCATTGAGGCTGGTGGTACGACATTTAGTAATTTCTTAAATGTTAAAGGTACTAACGGCAATTATGGTGGTGTAGCCTGGGTTTATAACCGCGCTGGAGAACCCTGTCGAGTTTGTGGTACAGCAATTCAACGGATCAGGTTAGCTGGGCGATCTAGTCATTTTTGCTCCGAGTGTCAAACGTTGCGGGGAGTCATTAGACGGGATTAATTGCGTCTGTATAAGAGTTAGGAATTTTAACTCGAAACTCTTTTAAAATGCAGGTGAAAGACGTTACAAATTTGAGAGAGGAACTCATGGCAGTCAAAAAAGGAGATATGGTTCGCGCTGTGCGCGAAAAACTAGAAAACAGCCTGGAGGCTAAAGCCAGTGATGCTCGCTTTCCTTCTTATTTGTTTGAAAGCAAGGGCGAAATTGTAGACATCAAAGGTGATTACGCCTTGATTAAGTTTGGGAAAGTGCCAACACCTAATATTTGGTTACGTGTGGATCAACTCGAAGAGTTTAAATAAGTAACAAGAATTCAGGAGTCAGAAGTCAGAATTCGGCATTTATTCTGACTCCTGAATTTTTGCTGAGAAAAATCGCATCTTAATTTATGTCTTCTTTCCCTAACTCCTCAATTATCTGTAATTTACCCCGTGTTACCATCGTGGGTGCGGGTAGGGTTGGCAGTACTTTAGCTCAACGCGTTGCAGAAAAAAATCTGGCAGATGTAGTTTTACTAGACATTATTGCGGGAATGCCTCAAGGTTTGGCGCTGCATTTGATGGAAGCTAGGGGAATTGACGCTGACTGATGAAGAAAGAAAGGGTTTGCATACTTCGGCTCGATCTGTGCGTCAAAATATTGAGCGATCGCAAGAAATCATTCGTAATTCGTAATTTGTATAAATATAGCAGGGGACAGAGAACAGGGAACTCTTAACAGGGAACAGGGCCGAAAGCCGCTTGTTGTCTAGGTTTTATATTAGGTTTATGTCCTAAACTACTTGGCGACAGCTATAGCAGCCAAAATAAAAGACAGTAGGTTCTAATCCCACTGCCTTATTTGTTATTCCAAAATTCATCACCTTATGAAAACCAATATCACCAGATTGGTTTTGCGTTAACGGCGGTAATCTTGATCTGCGGGGTCGCCGTAGGGGTCTTCGCTGGCTGGGCGGACATCACCAAATTCCCCTGTGTCTGCGGGGTCGCCGTAGGGGTCTTCACTAGCTGGGCGAACATTGCCATAAGACGAGATATCTGCGGGGTCGCCGTAGGGGTCTTCACTAGCTGGGCGAACATTGCCGTAAGACGAGATATCTGCGGGGTCGCCGTAGGGGTCTTCACTAGCTGGGCGAACATTGCCGTAAGATGCTGGGTCTGCGGGGTCGCCGTAGGGATCTTCGCTAGCTGGACGTACATTGCGATCGCGGAATTCGGCATCTTGATCGGCTTGATCGCTGTTCGATCCCAAAAGTAAGTCTTTCGCCTTTCGGAAAAATTCATTTACCATAATCTGTCTCCTGATTTAAGTTCGTGTTTCCGACGGGCGCGATCGGCGTTATCCTCCAGGAAACCCGCTTTGTACACACGCTTCGCCGATCTAGAGTGCTGGAGCTGCGGATGAAGTTATACCAGTTAGATCGCGACCTGTAGCACTCCGGTTATAGCCTTGGAATTCCCGATACTTTTGTGCCTCAGATTCTGGTACTCGAATTCCTTCTGCTGGTGGCGTTACCCAGTGAGCGCGATGTTCAGCATCACGGTAATATACACGTCCGTTCTTGGAAAGATAGTACTTACCTTGCGCTCCTTCTTGGGGAGCATTTTTATGTTGGTTGTAGAGGTAATAAAGTCCCGCAGCACCCGCCAAAATAGCAACTTTCTGTCCTGTAGACAAGCCCTTCTTCGCTTCGGTTTGGCGATCGCTCACTGTTCTACCGACGGTATCATCAACAGGTGGTGGTGCTGAAGCTTTTTGGGAACCGCCTCCACAGCTACTCAGCAAGGGTACCATTAGCAATGCCGAAAGCAGCACTGCAAATAGACGCGAAACTATTTTACGTTCTTTATATATTGTGTTCATTGGATTTCTTCATCACCTGTATTTGCTAAAAGCCTTGCTGTTGCAAAAACCAAGTTAGAAATCCTGTTATTTCACCTGGGATTGAAAAAACATATTTCACTTAATTTGTAACTGCACCAGCTACAGCGTTTCACTTTCATGATGATTGGTTTTTTCAAGTCTTCCATCCTGCCTTTGAGAGAAACTGCATTCATCCCAAAGAAATATATTGTTGATTTTTTCTAAATCTATTTAGCTGAAATATTCAGCAATTTCTCGGTTATTTTTTCTATGTAAATATCTTAGAAAGATACAGTTACTATGATGCTTTTTGTCAAAAAGTACACTCAATATGACATCAAAAAATACTAGCACTCGTCTTCTTTTGGCTTTGTGGGATTTGGGAGGAACGCAGCAGGAAGTTAAGAAGGGTCAACTCACTAAGCGAATTGTAGCCAAAAGCCAGAAGGTGGCAGATTATCAGGGTTTATTCGAGGAATTACAGAAGCAGGGTGCGATCGCAATTTCCAAAAAGGGATATTCTCTGATATCTCCCAAGGGTTTAGAGGTATTGGGCGAGGGTTTGAAAAGTGGCGATTTTAAGTTTGAAGAGACAACTGTTAGCACTTGGGTGGCGAATGCATTGGTGAAGTGGATTAGTCAGATAGATGTTGCGGTAGTTGGTGCAGATGTACCAGTTAATGGGAAGAGTGCGTTAGCCGAGCTTTCTATTCGCGTAGCGTCTCGAAGAGAAGGAATCGCATCTTACGACGAGTTTAAATCTGTGGCGTTGGAAGTCTACGACAAGCTGAACCAAAACTATAACCTAGATGATCTTGTGCCAATTTATCGTATCAGGAGAGAAATAGGCGATCGGGTTAGTCGTGAAGATTTCAACACATGGCTGCTAGAAATTCAGGAGAAGGACATTTTGCAACTTCAGGGTGGAAGCATAGAAGATAGTGCCCCCGACAAGATTGAAGATTCTATTACTACTAAAGTCAGTGGATTGCGCTGTTATGCTAAACGCCTCAATTTTTAAACTAAGTTACTCGGTTTTTTCCCCTTTTATTTTTTAGTAATTATTTTCAGAAGATGCACAATCATGATTAATTCTTTTTCTTCATACTCAGACATCAACAAAGCTATTACAAGTCATAACCCATTTGATAGATCACTAGTACTCAGAAATTATGATATCTGGAACCAAACTTTTCCTGATGTTCCTTCCATAAATGCTCATGCATCAGATGCTGTTTATCAGGCAATAGAGCAAATCAGCACAGGAAAACGTTCAGTTATTGGTATAACTATTAAAGCTGAAAAAGGACTGGGTAAAAGTCACTTAATGAGTCGGATTCGTCACCATATTCAGGATGAAGGTGATAGTTTTTTTGTCTATATGAGCGAAGTTGATTATGGTGACTTAAACAAAATACATTCTAAATTTCTAAACACATTGACATCTAGTCTAAAACAAGCTGGTAATCAAAGTGTAATGCAATGGCAAGAGATCGCAACTACTTTAGTCAATGAGGTATATAAGTCAAGCTACACTCCTCAAGAGTTAATGAAGCGATTTCCTGGCGTTTTAGCTCAACATCCCAAGAGAGTTGATGCCTTGACTGCTAAAGTACTGAAACTTAAGTCAAATATTGAAAATCCTTATTTGATTCAGGCTATCCTATGGACACTTTCTTTAGATAAAGTTTCATTTGCAACTAATTGGCTTGCTGGCAGAGATTTAGCACAGTCACAAGCGGACTCTATGGGATTACCAAATACTAGCCAAGACGATAAAGAAGCTGAAGCATTCCAAACAGTATGCCAAATTTTAGACTTAATTGGTGATTACAGGACAATAGTCATCTGCTTTGATGAGTTAGAAAGCCTCAATTGTAATGAACAGGGTTTTACAAGAGCACAGGTTATTGCTCTGTTTGCAAAAGATATATACAGCAGAATTAAACGTGGGGTATTAATTCTAGCTATGTTCGATGAAACTTGGACGCAACAAGTTAAAGTTGTACCACAAGCAGATTCAGTTATTGATAGAATTGGTGAAAAGAAATTTGATTTAAGGCATCTTAATAGTGATGATGTAGTAACTCTTGTTTCACACTGGCTGAAAGATTTTTATGATACGAATAACTTAACTCCGCCTCATCCTGTTTATCCTTTTGATGAAAATAATTTACGAGAGCTTGGTAAAGAAAAACCAATAATTAGAAAGGTTTTACAGTGGTGTACAAATAATTGGAGTTTACCCGGTATTTTAAGACCACCAGTAGATCCAGCTCCACTACATAAAATTGAACAAGCTTTTAATAAAGAACTTGCAGCACTTGATAACACAATAGAAAATTACTTTGAAGACAGTAATACCATAGCTGATGCTATAAGTTTTTGTTTATTAACTCTGAAAGGCGCAACTGTAGAGAGAGTAAAAATTGATGAGGTTGAGGAAGTTATAGTCAAAAGTGTAGACAAAGGCTACCTCAACTTTAGAATTATTGGTAAGGAAGACGGAAGAGTTGTCAAAATAGTAGTAGCAGTTGTGCAAGAATCTAGCAATAAATTTGTAAGTGCTGCATTGAAAAGGTTAATAGATTATAAAAAATTTGATATGACTCGTGGCTGCTTAGTTCGTGCTAAAGATGTGAAACCTAATACGAAAGGAAAAGAACATTTAGATGAACTACTTTCTAAAAATTTAGGAGGAGAATTTGTAAAGCTTAATATTGAGGATATTAAGCCTCTTTTAGCTATTTTATTTGTTAAACAAGCTTGCAAAGATTATGAAATTAGTGAAGAGGAAATTTCTCAGTTTATAGTTAAACACAAAATTGCAGTTGATAACTACTTAATACGTGAAATTCTAAGCGATCCATCTGGTCAAATTCCCAGTGGCTTAATAAATGAGGAATGTGTTGCTGAAACTCAGCCTATACAAAATCAAAATGTAACCAAACAACTAGATGATATGCTTGATAATTTAATGATTAAACTTGGTTTATGAGTAATCTAATTTTGCTCAATACTGCCTTATGTCTACCTTCTCCCGATGTTGAAGGTTTGCTACAGGGTCGAATAATTATAGCTCTACCCCGGACATTTATTCATCCGGGGCGTTCCTTTGCTCTCTATCCGTCTGAAAACTCAACCAATGTGTTACCCAATGAAGAATACTACAAGTCAAATTTATTGACGGTTACACAGAAAAGTATTACTCAAATAAGTTCGGAAACAGTTTGTATTCAATCTTGGGGTAAGTGTGAACTGTGCCAAATCGTAAATAACTCAGAATCGTTAAAAGCTTTGTCACAATTAAATATTTGGACAACAAAAGGATTACAAGAGATTTTGCTGCAAAGGAAGCATATCTTTCAATTTGTTAGAACTAAAAGAGTGTTTGCAACAACCTCCCTTTGGTTTAGCTGAAGATAAAATTAATACTTATATTTATAAAGTTGAACAATCTATAAAGTTGCGATCGCACATTACCCAGCTTGTCAAAAACTATTTAGAAAATTCAGGTATAGAATCTGCTGGTGTTGAAGCTCTACATGGTGCGTATTTCGGCTCACATCCGCCACAGCGAATACAAACACCAGAAATGCACGAAATTCTGATTGAGCTTTCCTCACCTTTAACAGGCTATTTAGGACGAATTAAAGGTAGTGATTGGAAGAGCGATCGCTTTTACTTTCTCGGCAATTTACTTATTAACTAAAAATAGTACAATATATCTCTTTTCTGCCCTCTAAGTTCTCTGCGTCTTCTCTACGAGACGCTCTTGCTAGCTTGCTTCTCCGTAGGAGTAGGCGGTTCGTTTAAAAATAACTGAAGTGTGAGCGATCGCGATTCCATTTATTTCAAAGTTAAGATACACAGCCTGATAATTCAATAATCCCATTTTTTAATGCTGCCTTAACTTTAT
The DNA here is from genome assembly GCF_034530975.2 of Nostoc sp. DedQUE07. Lineage (NCBI taxonomy): Bacteria > Bacillati > Cyanobacteriota > Cyanophyceae > Nostocales > Nostocaceae > Nostoc > Nostoc sp. DedQUE07. The sequence goes on from NZ_JAVRCC020000032.1 coordinate 56,089, forward strand.
TTTAGAGGAAGACAAAGGCGATCGCTTGATTTACCTATGTAATTATACTATTTTTGTAGCTATAAAAAATACTTTTATTTACCTCTCGTCTTCTCTACAAGACGCTATACTTAGCTTTCATCTCCGTAGGAATATGCGGTTCGTTTCAAAATAACTAAAGTACAGATTGCTTTACAATTAATTACTTCATGAATAATTAATATTATCTATTGACTTAATTTTATTTTATGAGAAGCAATAAAAATCTTAGTTGCAGCCCACCACAAGGCATCGCAGTCTTTCATACTTTTCTCAGTAAGTACTATTTATAGTTACAAACCTTACAAAAAATTTATACTTAGCCACTGTGTAGTTTGATTTACATAAAATAAAGATTTAGTACTGTCGAAGAAACACATTATACTTACTACACTGGTGTTCATTAATCACAAATCCCTAACAAGTTGAAAACTTAGGCAAGATGACCCATGTATTATCAAATTTGGAATTTCTTTCTTAAAGAAGATAAATACATTTATTGGAAAGAAAAAATAAAAGTTAACAAAAACTTTGACAAAGTGACATGGCAAAAGATTATTGATTTCTTGTCACTAGTAGAGCAAACTTTCCAGTTGAAAAGTCAACTAGCAGAAACAGATAGCCTTGAGCCGTTTCTCAAGTTAGCAAGAGAAAACGGTTATAATTTGACCGCAGAAGAACTTGCCTGGTTTCTAGTTACGAGAAGACAGATTTGGGATCTTTTCGATATTGCCCAAAAAACGCCATCTCTCAAAGAAGAATTACTAATAGCTAAAGAGCCACAACAGTTCATCGACATCGCTGCCGAAAATGGCTATTACTTTTCTATAGATGAGTTAGCATGGCTGTTAATTGACATCAAATCATCATCAGATTTAGTATCTATTAACAACAGCGTTGGAGAAATTCTCACAGTATCAAGCTACGGCAGAATTGAAACAGGATACTGGATTTGGCTAGCAGAACATTGGGGAATCGTGCCACCATTTTGTCATCGGGATAAACCCAGCACTTTCTTATGTCAAAATCTCAACAATCCTTTTTTACCCGATCGCTGTTTTTTACCCAAGAGTTACTTTAATCAACGCCTGATGGCAATTCATAATTAAAAGAATTCGTAATTAGGCAAAGGAAGAGAAAAAGCAATACTTAGACGAAACGGTATTGAGCGATCAAACTTAATTACGAATTACGAATTACGAATTACAAATTATACAGTGAAGCATCCTAGACAGAAGATATATCTTCTATTTAGGATGCTTCACAATAAAAAATTGTTGTTGAAACAACAATTTTGGACAAAATCTAAGATTTAGATTAGAGCTATCAGCTAGCAGAAACAGTCAAACTACCGGGTTTCTGAAGATTGCCTTGCAAAATCACACCTCGTTGATTGGCATGGATGTGACGCAAAATCTTGTAAATTGCCTCAACTTGGTCTGATGCGCCTGCCTTCTCGGCGAGTTCGTCAAGAGAAAGGGGAGTTTTTTCTTTTTGTAGTACTGCTACCACTCGTGTTTGCAAATCGAGAATGGAGGCGGCAGCTTTTTTGCCAGCTTCTACTCCTGGTTGATGGTAGGCGTTGACGTTGACCAAACTAGCATATAAACCAACAGCACGTTCATACAAAGCAATTAATGCCCCTACAATTCGGGGATTAACTTGGGGAATCGTGACTGTAATGGAATCGCGGTGATTTTCATAAAGCGCTTGTCGGGTTCCTTGGAGAAAACCGGAAAGATAATCGCCTGATGTAACTCCTGGATCTATTTCAGTAGATGATCCTTGACGATCTTCCAACACTTCGATGAAGGTAGCAAAGAAATTCGCTACACCCTCGCGTAACTGCTGGACATAAGCGTGTTGATCTGTTGAGCCTTTGTTGCCATAAACGGCGATACCTTGATGGACAACATTGCCGTCTAAGTCTTTTTCCTTACCCAAGGATTCCATCACCAGCTGTTGCAAATAGCGACTGAATAAAAATAAGCTGTCCTTGTAAGGTAGAACAACCATATCTTTTTCGCCCTTTCCGTTACCTGCAAAGTACCAAGACAAAGCAAGCAAGGCTGCTGGGTTATTTTTTACATCTGGAACGCGGGTAGCGTCATCCATCTCTTTGGCGCCATCTAGCATAGCGCGAACATCAATGCCTTGTAATGCCGCTGGTACTAGCCCCACAGCAGACATTTCTGAGGTGCGTCCTCCTACCCAGTCATACATCGGAAATCTCGCCAGCCAACCTTCATCTTTGGCTAGCTTATCGAGGTTGCTATCAACGCTAGTAATTGCTACCGCATATTGGGCAAACTCCAAATTGTGTCCGGCATAAGCTTTTTTAACTTCAATCATGCCGTTGCGCGGTTCCGGTGTTCCCCCAGATTTGGAGATCACCAAAACCAAAGTGCTGGCGAGGCTATTTCGTAGATGATTGAGAACGCGATCGATACCTGCGGGATCGTTGTTATCGATAAAGTGAAGTTTCAGCGGCGGGAAATCAGGAGCGAGAGCTTCCGCAACGAATTGGGGGCCGAGAGCGGAACCACCAATACCAATGGAGATAATATCCGTGAAGCGGCTTGCTCTAGGAGGATGAATAGCACCTGTTTGGACTTTTTCCGCAAAGGCTTCGATTTGTTCTAAGGTTTGAACTATCTCTTGTGTAAGTTCTGGAGCTGGCGCTAAATCAGGATTTCGCAGCCAGTAGTGTCCAACCATGCGGTTCTCGTCAGGATTTGCGATCGCACCCTTCTCTAGTTGAGCCATATCCGCAAACGCCTTGTCAAACTTCGGCTGCAACGATTCCACAAAGGCATCATCGAACCGTATCCGACTCACGTCTAAGTACAGTCCCAATCCCTCGTGGAAATATAACCAGTTTTGGTATCGTTGCCAAAGTGCCCTAGCATCCATAGGGAAATCTCAAATAAAGTGTTTTTCAAAAACCAGTTTAATGTAAGGTTATAGCGATCCCTGCCTAGCCTTATACAGTTTACAGTTTTCAGTGTTCCTTTGACCGTGCCAATTTTAGATTTTAAATTTTAGATACTTCGACTCCGCTCAGTACAAGTTTTAGATTAAAAATTATTTCGGTTGATGCCCCGCACTTCTTTACCAGACGCTACCGCAAACGTGCCAAGAAAGCGAACGTAGGTGGAACAAATCCAAAATCCGCAATTCCAAAATCCAAAATTGATTGACTCTTGACTTTAAACATCTGGCATAGGGATGACACGCAGAAATTTCACAATTTCACCCCTAATTTCTATACCAATCAGATAATTGTCTAGGGTGAAGCGGTGAAAAATGCCTTCACTATCAAGCTGTCGCAGTTCTTTTAGATCGCTCAACTGCCACTTTTGGGCTAACTCAATAAAAACAAAATCATGTACCCGCTCGTAGGCGGCAGGTTCTAAATTCTTCAGGTCTAGCAAAAAAGACCTGGCATAGCGCATTTCCAGACTCACTGGGCGTTACCTTCACCAAAACTTGAGGGGCCACTGGCACTAGTACCGCTTTGCGTAATTCGTAATTCGTAATTCGTAAGTCGTAATTCGTAATTACTATTGCGTAAGGGTTTTAGACATTTCAAATGGGTGGCTTATTTACGCCAAACTTATGCTATCAAAAGCGCTGCTGAATCAGAAAAACATCAACAGTCTGACCGCTTCTTCATGGGTTAAGATATCCCACGGTTGCTGCGATCGCTTGACTTTTTGTATCGCTTTGAGCATATAAAAGTCATAATGTAAAGCTTCAAGAACATTCCAAATGTCTTGCAAATCGTCATCGCCTAATTGCTCGATTAAGTGATGCATTCTAAGTCGCAGCAAATTCATACGTCAATTATTCCCTACCACCAAACACCAACAATAAATAGTATTCCCATAAAATTAGCTACGCTCAAGCTACGCTAAAATTTATTCGCCCAGCGCGGGGGGCAGAGGGGCAGAGGGGCAGGGGAGCAGGGGAGATGAGGGGACAAGGAGATAAACAAAACTCTTAACTCCTAACTCAGCACTCAGCACTCCTAACGCCCAATGCCCAATGCCCAATGCCCAATTCCCAATTCCCAAATAATTTAATATGGTTGACTATCTCATTTTCTTAGCAATTTCTACAGCACTTTTTGCTTTATTCGCACTAGGACTGAATTTACAGTGGGGCTTTACGGGATTAATTAACTTTGGTCATATTGCTTTCATGACTCTGGGAGCATATACAACGGTATTGTTAAGCTTAAAGGGCGTACCCTTACTTGTATCAGCACTGGTTGGGGCAATTGTCGCTGCTTTGTTGGGTTTGATAATTGGTTTTGTAACTCTCCGCTTACGAGAAGATTATCTAGGAATTGTCACCATTGGTACGGGCGAATTAATTCGTTTGGTGGTAAATAATCAGGAATTACCTGTGGGTGACACTTGGGTTTCTGGGGCGTTTGGTGTGCAAAGTTATCCCATACCCCTATCCACAGAACCAAGTTTGTTTGTCAGATTAATAATGATTGGGCTTTTAACGCTGCTGGCTGCTGTAACTTTCTTTACTTTGTGGCAATGGATTCGCACCACTCAAATATCTCGAACTACTGATTTGGGCAAAAGGACGACTAGCAAGCAAGAATTTGCATCACGCTTGGGTGTGGGAATTGTGTTAGCACTTTTGGCGGCAGCGATTTATATTTCTGGGGTAATCGGATTGTATAACTACAACCCAAAAGCAGGTTTAATGCTGGTGTTGCTTTTGGTTTTAGCATTTGTATACTGGCGCTTAGAAATTTTGGTGCGATCGCCTTGGGGTAGAATTCTCAAAGCCATCCGCGAAGATGAAGAAATTCCCAAAGCGCTGGGAAAAAATGTTTTTTGGTATAAATTACAATCTCTCATGTTAGGCGGTGCGATCGCGGGTATCGCTGGTGCTTTCTTCGCTTGGCAACTGGGAGCCATTTACCCTGATAATTTTCAACCGCAGATCACCTTTGACACTTGGATTATGGTGATTTTAGGCGGTTCTGGGAATAATGTCGGCACAATCTTAGGTGCGGTAATTTTCTTTGCTTACGATGCACTAACGCGGGAAGTCTTACCCCGAATCGTTACCCTTGATGAAGCGCGTTTGGGTGCATTTCGGATCATGGTAATCGGACTAATTTTGATGGTACTGATGATTTGGCGTCCTCAAGGTATCTTAGGGAAAAAAGAGGAACTCACCCTTGGTAAATAACTATTCATCTCCACTTCCCCTTTTGGCAGCCACTGGACTTTCTAAAAGCTTTGGTGGTGTCAAAGCAGTTAATGAGGCCAGAATCGAAGTTGCTAAAGGCAGCATTACGGGCTTGATTGGCCCCAATGGTGCTGGTAAAACTACTTTATTTAATTTACTCTCAAACTTCATCCGCCCAGATAAGGGACGAGTGATTTTTGACGGCGAACCGATTCACAATTTGCAACCATATCAAATCGCCCAGCAGGGGGTAATCCGCACCTTTCAGGTTGCACGGACTCTCTCGCGGTTATCGGTGTTAGAAAATATGCTGCTGGCGGCGCAAAAACAAACGGGTGAAAATTTTTGGCAGGTGCAGTTGCAACCGCACATTGTTGCTAAGGAAGAAAAGCAATTGCAAGAGCGAGCAATGTTCCTGTTAGAGTCAGTAGGCTTGGCCAAAAAAGCACACGATTACGCAGGTGGCTTGTCTGGTGGACAACGCAAGCTGCTAGAAATGGGGCGAGCGCTGATGACTAATCCCAAGTTGATTTTGTTGGATGAACCGGCGGCTGGGGTGAATCCGAAACTGATTGATGATATTTGCGATCGCATTATCACTTGGAACCGTCAAGATGGCATGACCTTTTTGATTATCGAACACAATATGGATGTGGTTATGTCCTTGTGCGATCGTGTTTGGGTACTTGCCGAAGGGCAAAATTTAGCTGACGGTACGCCAGCAGAAATTCAAACTAATCCCAAAGTTTTAGAAGCTTATTTGGGAAAATAGAGTGTGATTGACTTTCTGTTTATGCAATGTATTTAGCGATCGGACTTTGGACAAATAAAAGTACATAAATACTGTGACTTGTCCAAAGTTAAAGTGAACACTATTAATGGTGTTTAGATTAGAGTAATCGCTAAACAATTTCAAGTTAATTTTTTTGACTGAATCAGCATTCGAGGTGAATCAGAGCTTTATTTTTTAATCTTCGTTATTTTCTGCAAAATTTACTTGCTCATAAAGGTCGCGCAATTCAATTTGAAAATCAACCGTTTGCAGTGATAAAATTGCAGATTCATGTTCAAGTTCAGTGAATGACCATTGACTTTCCGCAGTTTTTACATATTGCATCACATGATACTGATATTGGTCAATTAAAATATATTCCTTGAATTCGGGAATAGAGCGATAATAAAGAAACTTATCGCCTTGGTCATAATTTTTAGTCGATTTAGATAAAACTTCAGCAATTAACATCGGGTTCATAACCGTTGTTGTGCTGGTTCCTGTATAAATAGGTTGTCCCTCAATCACCATCACATCAGGATATGTATGTTGACGATAACGGGGTATCCATAAACGCACATCACCAATATAAACATCATAATTTTTACGCCTTAAAGTAATTTTTAAGGATGCAGCTAAATTTAAAGCAATTTTATTATGATTTGTAGTGCCACCCGTCATCGGTACAATTTCTCCATCACGGTATTCGCTTTTATATTCTGCTTTTTCTTCAAGTTCTAAATACTCTTCAGGTGTATAAGAAAATTTTTGTGTTTCTAACTGCATAAAAATACAACCTATGATTGTGCGGTTTGCTCATCTCTCATATCTATGTTGTACGCCAATAAATCCCATTCTCTCGCTGCATTAACTTGCAAGCAATGAACTCCCGTCGCAGGGTGGCGCAGTCGGGATGGTAGCGTTTAAGAATGTCATTTACCAGGCGTTCAGGGTAGTTGACTCCTATATCAAACTGGTTTGCTAACCACTTGAGAATTACTAGACGCTTTTTGCGACTAGCGGGAATTTCCTTAAGGTATCCACCGTCGAAATAGTTTTTCAACACTTTGCTTTCCCAAGCTTCAGTATCCACATCCTCTATCAAGGATGCTATTTTTTCAGGTGTGAAAATTTCCTTGCTAATGCTTTGCAAAGCCTCACTATCCAATTGATATAGACGGCTATTACCTTCAGGACGCATTGTCACCAAATTTAGCTCTTTAAGTTTCGCTAAATGATGAGATACCGTCGGTTCCTTCAGTTGCAGTAACGCCGCCAATTCTTCAACGCTGCACTCCTGATTTGCCAGGATACCTACAATCTTCAATCGGCTATCATCCGCTAATGCCTTGAAAAAGCGGAGTAAGATGTTAAATTGCTCTGGTTGCATAACTAACTTCTAATTAGATATCTATCTAATTAGAAGTATATCTAATTGAAAGCTCAGATCCCCAACTTTTCGCAGAAGCCGGGGATTTTGTTGTTAAATTTAACTAAATTGTTCTTCTGCATCGAGGTTGAACAGCATTTGCAGAGTTTGCATACAGCGCCGTCTAGCTTCAACATCTTGCTGCGATCGCAATTGCACCATCGGGTCATGTAAAATTTTATTGACAATTCCCCGTGTTAATGCCTCTATTATTTCTTGATGTTTGTCAGCGAATTCCGAACCCAATCTCGACAAAGCTTTTTCTAACTCTTGTTCGCGGATGGTTTCGACTTTATTTCGCAGACAGCTAATAGTAGTAACAGTTTCCAGACTGCGCCACCAAATATCAAAGGCTTCCACTTCTTCTTCTAAAAGTCGTTCGGCTTCCTGTGCAATCTTCCGACGGCTTTCGTAGTTTTGCGCTACAACAGCCTTCAAATCATCCACATTAAACGCTTGTACATTTTCCAGTTCATTTACATCCGCATGGACATTACGCGGCACAGAAATATCAAATAACATTAAAGAGCGCTGAACTTCTAAAACCATTTCCAATTTGGCACGGTCAAGTATTGGCTCTGTTGCCGAAGTACTTGTAAATACTAGATCGCTATCGGCAATTACGCTCATCATTTCCGATAGTGGATGAATTTTGATCGGTTGTTGAGGAAACAGCTTTGCTAATTCTTGGGCGCGATCGCGAGAGCGATTTACAATACTAATTTCCACAGCACCTTTAGAAATGAGGTGTTGCACCAACAGCCGCGACATTTTACCAGCACCCAAAATTACCACTCGGCAAGCTGCCAAATTTGCCACTTTTAGCTGTGCTAACTCCACAGCTGCCGAACTGATAGAGACAGCGCCAGTACCAATACTAGTTTCAGTACGAACCCGCTTACCAGCTGTCAGCGCTTGTTTAAATAATCGATTCAAAATGGTTTTTATACCGCTATATTGCTGTCCCAGTTTGTGAGTAGTCTTCACCTGAGCCAGAATTTGACCTTCTCCAAGTACCAGACTATCTAAACCACCTGCTACCCGCATAACGTGCATCACTGCATCATCATGTAGCAGCATAAATAAGTGTTGTCGTAGAGAAAGCACGGGTAATTTACTATATTCCGCAAGAAACTGCGTTACTTCCCGAATACCTTGGTCTGCTTCACTGGCAACAATATAAATTTCTAGGCGGTTACAAGTGCTGAGAATTGCAACTTCGTCAATATGGGGATAGCTGGCCAGTTGAGCGATCGCATTTTCAATTTGTGGTTCTGGAATGCTCAGTTTTTCCCGGACTTCTACTGGGGCTGTTTTATGGCTTAACCCCACCACTGCTATATTCATTTGCTAAATCGTAGTTACTAGTTGGTAGTTGAAAATAGGGCATTGAGTGAGAATAGGGAATGGGGAATTTTTGTTTATTGGTTGATAATTTTTCCAACTAATAAACAATAACTAATCACTAAATACTAACTACTAACTAGTGTAACGATGAAGGATTTGGTTGACTATTTTTCCATTTTATAGAAAGATTTATTTCCTAATGCTTCATCTCTACTTTTACCATTCCCCATTCCCTAAAAATTAGTTCAGTTGGAGAGTCTTGGGTTTACCAAACATGTGAATTGTATCAACAAATCGAGCCGTATTCGATTGGTTGGAAATTACCAAGCTTTGAGTTCTTGCTCCACCGCTGAAGAAACGTACACCTTCCATGAGATTACCACTGGTAATGCCGCAAGCAGCGAACAGAACAGTTTTACCAGATGCCAGTTCATGAGCATCATAGACCTTATCAGGGTCATTGATATTCATAGACTTTAAGCGATCGATGTTGGCTTCTCTGCTTTCTCCAATCAGACCTGTTTTTACTACTGCTGGATCGTAGATCAGTTGACCTTGGAAGTGTCCACCCAAAGCACGCATTGCTGCTGCCGAGATTACACCTTCAGGAGCCGCACCGATACCCATCAGCGCGTGGATATTAGTTCCAGCAAAGCCACAGCTAATGGCTGCACCCACATCACCATCTGAAATTAGAGCGACTCTTGCTCCAGCCTCACGGATTTCTTTAATTAAATCGTTGTGGCGTTCGCGCTTCATCACCACAACTACGAGTTCTTCAATTGAGCGCTCTAGACACTCAGAGAGAATCTTCAGGTTTTCTGTTGCTGACTTGTTGATGTCTACCTTGCCCTTAGCTGCGGGGGGTGCTGCTAACTTTTTCATGTAAAAGTCAGGAGCAGCAAATAATCCACCCTTTTCAGAAATTGCCAAGACAGCCATCGAACCAGGTTGTCCATAAGCTACCAAGTTCGTACCTTCACAGGGGTCAACGGCGATATCAATTTCAACTAGTTCATCAGGGTTACAGAGAGCTTCGGCATTTGGTTGAGTACAAATACCAACTTCTTCCCCGATGTATAACATAGGCGCGTCGTCGCGTTCGCCTTCCCCAATCACAATGCGACCCCGCATATAGATTTTATTCATCCGCTCCCGCATAGCTTCCACAGCTACCTGGTCAGCAGTGTTTTTTTCGCCTTTACCCATCCACTTTGCGGATGCGATCGCCGCTTGCTCTACTACTTCAATAATCTCTAACCCAAGTGTATTTTCCACAGAGTCTGCCCTCTCAACTGCTTGAATTTCCGCCGCTTTATCTGGCCATTTCAGTTTTCAAGTCTACCAAAGGGCGGATACACGTGGAAGAAAGTTAAGTTTTACTGCTAACTGGTTACAAAAGTGCCAGTTAACACATCTTTATTTTTTACTCTTAACTACTCCAGTATAAAGCGTGTTTAAAAGTAACTAAGTTAAGAACTTGCACAAATGGGTAGCAGTTTATGTATACAACATTGCTTTTCTTCAGTGTTTATCTTTAGGTATAAAATAATAAAGGAAAAAAGCTGGTGAATTCACTCAAAACCGAAAAACGAGGCGCAGAGTAAATAGCTTGTCAAATTAAGAGGTGAATCGTGTTTATCGACTACATCACACTCATGTTGATCAATATGGTAGCTGGGCTATTTCTACTGGCTGACTATGTGTATCGTGGTATAGATAGTTCTAATCAAAGACAGTGGATTCCAGGATTCGGAATTACAGGTGCGATCGCCTTAACAACTGGTTTACACATGAGCTTCACCTGGCCAATAATGGGTAGCTTCAATATTGCCTTCGGTGAGACGAGTATCCTATTTGGAATCTTGTTTGTGGCGGCTGCGATCGCCCTGGCTCAAGGTTGGGATTTATTGACAATCGCCATTTACGGCTTCTTTGCTGGTGCAGTTGCGATCGTAGTGGGTATCCGTATCATCAACTTGAATTTGACAAAGCAACCGCTTTTATCGGGAATCGGCTTTATTTTAACTGGATTAGGTGGTATTTTTGCAGCACCAACTCTCTACTGGAAAACCAATCGAACCTGGCGACTAATTGGCGTAGCAGTGCTGATAGTAGCCGCTCTAATTTGGGCATTGACTGGATATTTGTCTTACTGGAATCATTTAGAGGGTTTCCAAAAATGGGTTCCTGCGCCGATGCGGTAAGCAATACAAGCGGATTTTTTAATTCCCTTTTTAATCGCCACCCAGAGCGAGTTAAAGCTAAGTATAAGTAACTTTACACATAGCAAACTTGTTTTTACTACATTCGTGTTAAGATATTCCGTGTTAAAAAGGTGTAAATGTTTACTGAATATCTATAGCAGTCCTAAATCATTCGTGAAAATTAGATATCTCTTTTTTCTTTCTTTTCTTGGCGTTCTTTTCTAACAAGACGCTTTGCGATGGTGTTGTTGGCTGTTCGTTTCCTAATCTATATTTTTCACAACTCATTTAGGATTGCTATATCAATCTTTTAAATTTGAAAGAACCTCCAAAACATTGAAATTGAGTGTCAAATAAAATCAATACAATGGATTTATTTCAAGGTCTTAAAACAAAAATTGATTTCAACCCCCATATTAGAGAAGAATATGAAAAGCGAGTAGTCTCGAAAGATAGATTGCTTGATATTGGTGGAAGAAATAGCTATTCACTAAGTCGTAAGAAAATCGATTTATTAAATCAAAATCCCAATAATATAATTGTGTCTACTGATATTATTGCTGAATATAAACCAGACCTTGTAGATGATATTTGTAATACTAAAATAGAACCTAATTCTTTTAGTGGTATCTATTGCAATGCCATATTAGAACATGTTGAAGAATATTGGAAAGCAATAGATAATATTTATAATATTTTGGAGGAAAAAGGAGAGGCATTTTTTTATGTCCCATTTTTTTGGAGTTTTCACGATCAAATGGACTATCACAGATTTACTTTTGCTGAAGTTGGAAGGATGTTGAAAAATTTTTCGGAGGTAAAAATATTTTCTCCTGGAGAAGGTCAGGGATTTGGTTTTGTATTTTGGTATATTATAACACTCAATTACATCAGAGTGTTTCCTAGATTGTTTAGATTTTTAAGTAAAACAACAAATTTTTTATTAAAAATTTGTCTATTTGTTTCTTACACCATTTTTAAAAATAAAATCAGAAATAAGTTTAATAATATTTCCTGGGAAGAATATTGTTTTTATTATACGTTTTTATATATAAATCATGGATTTTGTGCATGGGTAAAGAAATAAGCTAATTGTCATTCCAATTGCATCTACGTGTCTTTGCGTCCTCCGAATTTATGATGTCTCCACTAGCCTGCACCAAAACCAAGGTTATTAGTACATCGTGGTCGAAGTTTGCCTATTTTGTAATAATAGGCTTAAGCCCATTGTTTGATTAATTGAAATTTAAATGTTAGGAAGATTTACCTGCTGCCAGAGATGGAAATTAATCATATTTTGTAATCAATTCTTTAGCCAATTGACAAAGGGTAACATTGAGTTGAATATTTAAAAACTTGCTAAAAGAATATGCTGGACTTTCTTAATCCCCTCTTAAATCGCCATCCAGAGCGAGTCAAAGCCAACGTCGAACTTTATACCTGGCAAACTTGTCCTTACTGCATTCGAGCCAAAATGCTGCTGTGGTGGAAAGGTGTAAATTTCACTGAATACAAAATCGACGGCGACGAAGCAGCTAGAGCGAAAATGGCAGAACGCGCCAACGGTCGCCGTACTGTACCACAAATTTTTATCAATAACCAGCACATTGGCGGCTGCGATGACCTCTATCAGTTAGACACACAAAGTCAACTCGATCCCCTTTTAGCCCAAGCCGCTATTTAGAAATCAAATTAGCCCCCAATGGCTGACTTGGTAAGGCTAAATTTAAGAATTTTGATTTGTTTTTAGCCCCAGACTTCTAGTCTGTGGGCTATATGCTTTTTATTTATTGTCGGACAGGCGAGATACTCATCCTAGAAAATGTGTGGAATTTTGAAGTTTTTATATTGATAAGAATTATGTTAACTAAATACACAGAATATCTTATACATCAACAATGGATGAGTTATGCTTTAGAATTAGCAAAAACAGCAGGTGATGCGGGTGAAGTCCCTGTAGGTGCTGTTATCATTGATTCAACAGGCAAATTGCTAGCACAAGGAGAAAACAGAAAAGAGCGTGACAAAGACCCTACCGCTCATGCGGAAATTCTCGCTATCAAGACAGCGGCAACAACTTTACAAAATTGGCATCTTAATGAATGCACCCTTTATGTAACTCTCGAACCTTGCCCGATGTGTGCAGGTGCGATCGTCCAATCACGACTAGGACTACTGGTATATGGAGTAGACGATACAAAAACTGGCGCCATTCGTACAGTTATTAACATCCCTGATAGTGTTGCTTCTAATCACCGTCTCCAAGTAATCGGAGGCATTCTAGAGTCAGCTTGTCGTCAACAATTACAGACTTGGTTTGCTGCTAGGCGGCGTAAGGTAAACTAACGGACAGAGGTAAAACTGTCCATCTAGTACCAGACAAGTCACGCAAGAGAATCTACGGTGTAACTAATCAGACTTTTCGTTAAATTTTACCCGTCAATCAGCTGCATCCGTCATGATGGAATTTTACTCTTCATCCGATACCTGCCAGCACACACCAGCAAATCATCAGGTAGCTGGTACTACCTCAAGGGTTTCTCCTTGGTTAAGTCCTCTGGCATATTTATTAGGGCGTCACTGCCTATTACCATTATTCTTTGGACAAATTAGAATAACCGGACAAAAAAATATCCCCACAACTGGGCCTGTGATTCTCGCGCCTACCCATCGGGCGCGTTGGGATGCATTGCTTGTACCCTATGCTACCGCTTGTCTGAGAAAGCAAGACTTGCGATTTATGGTAACAGTTGACGAATGCCAAGGTTTGCAAGGCTGGTTTGTCCAACGTTTGGGGGGGTTTCCTGTAAATTCTAAGCATCCATCAATCCGCACGCTACGACATGGAGTAGAGCTACTTCAGCAGCAAAAAACCCTGGTAATCTTTCCAGAAGGCAACATTTTTCGTGATGGCCAAGTTCACCAGTTGAAACCGGGAATTGCTCGTCTTGCTTTGAGTGCTGAATCTAGTCATTCCGATCTGGGAGTGAAAATTATACCCATTGGAATTAACTACAGCCAACCTTATCCCAATTGGGGTACAGATGTGAGTATTGACATTGGCTCCCCAATTAAAGTCGCGGATTACATGAATGGCTGTATAAAACAAGATGCAAAAAACCTCACAACTGATTTAGCAAAGGCATTGCAACAATTGAGCCATCAAGAAACAAAAGTTACTAATCACGCATTTGCAGAAATTACTAATTCTTGATGTAGTCAAACCTCATAATCATTGACCCTGCATAATTAAGAAACTGCAAAATCCAATATTTGACACTAATTACTAACTGCTATATTCATCCTGAGTAAGTCACAAAACATTAGTAGTCTTTTGCAACCTTTGAGGATGTATATATATAGATTACGCTCTATTAATAATATATTCAGCCAAATTGGCATTTTTTTGAGCCAATAGCTAATTAATTGTCTGCAAACTACTGAATTACTTGATGATAAATATTTTCACTATTTTGTAAGACAGTTAAATAAAAGTTGGGAAGCGCCGACTGAAGATATCACTATTTTGAACTAGTTTGGTCTGATGCCTACGGCGGGCTACGCCTACGCAAATACTTCAAGCAGTGAGTGCCTTGCGAAAATTATCATGCCAAATATCTCAGTTAACCTGAGATAATTATTGGGGAGGAAAGTCGGTAGTCAGACAGATGGTGACGCACTTCCTTGTAGGTATCGCTCATCACAGCGATATAAGTTTGTTGGTATACAGGGGTAATGGGAACTCTATTAAACTGATTTTTAGTCTAAATCAGAGATACTTAGGATGTAACTTTGCTTTGTCCAAGACCAAAACAGAGTTAAGATACCCGAAGTTTCCATAACTCTTTTATATAGTTGTCGCACTAATTGATCCCATGAACACTGCTGTCGCTGTTACCTTGATGCACCGTACTGTTTTATCAGTTATAGCAGTCCTTAGCCTGCTATCACCTGTGAATGCTCAGGTATCACAGTCACCAGGCACTACCAGCCAACCACAACTCATTGACCCCAACAATCCTAATAACCTCCGCCCTATAACCGAAAGTAACAGCCTTTTGAGCATTGCAGGTGGCGATCGCTTAGTAAAAGACGCAGAACAAGCCGTTTCTGCTCAAAACTACACCTTAGCTGCCAAGAAACTCCAAGAAGCACGTCAAGTTTATAATCAGCTATCTAATTTTTATCAAGAGTTAAATTCTAGCTTTTCGGGAATTGACAACAGAGTTTCTGATTCTCAGCGTCAAAAAGCTCTATTAACAGCCCAAAAGCGAGATGAAGCCACCTTTCAGCTAGCATTGGTACATCGGGCACAAAATCAGCCAGAATTAGCTGTACCGTTGTTAGTTCAAATAATTAAGAGTCAAAACCCGACACGGGATTTAGGCAAGAAAGCCTATAAACAGTTATTTGAGTTGGGTTTTGTTGATTCTCCCTATCCCAGAGAAGGTGGTAGTTCATCTTCCTCATCCCCAAAAAAATAAATTAAATTTTTGTTGCCTGTTTTTCCCTACCCACATTTCCCTAACCAGTCGCTTGGGAACGCCCCAGTGCTAGGATAGAGCTATCCACCGCAGCCAAAACCTGAGCGTTCTCAAAAATACACTCTTAGAGGCGCGTGTATCTACAGCCTTGCCAAAGCCTGAAGTTGGCACAGGCATTTGCTCTATATCTGTTAATAATAGAAAAGTAAGTTTTTTCAGGAATTGCGATGATTAGTCCGCAACAGGTTGAGGAAATGATCAAGGCGGGACTGCCAGACGCACAGGTTCAGGTGCAAGACTTGACTGGTGGCGGCGACCACTATCAAGTGACAGTAGTTTCATCGCACTTTGCAGGTAAAGGACTAGTGCAACAGCACCAGTTAGTTTATGGTGCGTTGGGTCAAGCTATGTCAACTGAAGCGATTCATGCCTTGGCGGTGAAAACATACACTCCCGAAGCTTGGCAAGCAACAGCAAGTTCCTAAAGTTAGGAGTTAGAAGTTAGAAGTTAAGAGTTATGAATTATGAATTTTTAACTCCTCACTCTTCACTCCTCACTCCTCACTCTATTAATGCAACATAGGAAACATAATTACCATGACACCAGAACTCAAAGACAAAATTGATAGCTTGCTACAAGAAAACAAGATTTTAGTTTTCATGAAGGGAAACAAGTTAATGCCCCAATGTGGTTTCTCTAACAACGTTGTGCAGATTCTCAATACCTTGGGAGTTCCCTTTGAGACGGTTGACGTTCTATCAGACCCGGAAATCCGTCAAGGTATTAAAGAATACTCTAGCTGGCCGACAATTCCCCAAGTATATATTAATGGCGAATTCCTTGGCGGTTCTGATATCTTGATTGAACTGTACCAAAAAGGTGAATTGCAAGAAAAGGTAGAAGTAGCATTAGCTTCTTAAGCTCTTTTTACCCCAACTAAAGAGTATGTTGCTGAATTTGCGATTTGCCATTAAGGCAATATACCGTTTTTTATATCCTTGACAGGAGAGATACTATTTATTTCCCCTTTCAAGGATTTTTTAATCGGTTTCTGGCAAAAATACTCTTTGTTGGACTTGATTTTATTGCTAAACAACAATCCCCTCAGTCTAATTGGCAAAACCAATATAGGGCTGAGGGGATGCGTTTAATCAATACAATATCTCCAAAATTCCACACCACGACAACCCGTTGACCAATACAGATAATATGCTATAATCATCTGCGGTAATTAACGGTTACTATCAATGACCAGGTAAATGGTACTTAGTAGTAATCGGGTTGTGGCTGTGGTTGCGGCACTGCAAAGTTCGATCCATCGTACAAGAAGCGGCTGGCCTCCTCTTCTAGGCGATGAATCAGAAAAGGTTCAATGACGTTGCTATGTCGCAGTGCGGCTAGATATCCATCCAAATACATCCGCATATCATCCGTGCGATAACCGCGATTCCATAGCTCGATGAAGGCATCGGTGAGTCTTTGGTAATAGCGGATGGTTTGTGTGTCTTGGAGCATAACTGCTGTATTAATCTCTTTGGAATGAGAATTGTAAATGATTCACGCTAAAAAGTGAAGTGTAATTTCACTTTGTCATAAATTCAAAGTCAACACATCTACTTTGGGTATTACCCTTATAGCAGCTACAAGCTACTTTAATCCTATTCCAGAAAACATCGATTCTAGTTAGCTGCTTAAGTTATTTTTTTGATTTTCACAATCACAGCCCAATTGTATTGATGTTATATTCCTGGATGGGAGTACTAAGTTTTTGCGAAAAAATCCACTTTTGCCATCAGGTTTAATCAAGTTGAAAAGCTGTTGTAGTAGGGTTAGCTGGTTGGGTTATAGATATTTGCCACATTACACCCATCTCAAAGCAAAATGTTAAGTTAAAAGAACTTTTTATAAGTCTAACAATACTTTCGAGAAATTTAATAAAAATTTAATAATATTTCTAATCGCCTATTGGCAAGGCATAAATTAAAGATATTGCGACTTATTTTATTAGTAAATGTAAAGTTAATCGCAATTGAAGTAACAAAGGCTACAAAACCTTAGAGATGGGCTTGTTACTTTGAAAGTCATCGACGCTAAGGGGTCTTGCCGCCGTGGGTTCGGTTTGTATAGAAATCATTGAGGGGAATCCCCATTTGAGGTCGTTGTTGGGTTGGCACTTGCAACAACTGGAATACCGCGTGCATCAAGCTGCCAGTATTTATCAAGCAAGGGAAGTATTTTTAAGCCATCAACCAACACTGGTAGTTTTAGATGCAGACCTGCCTGATGGTGATGGCATTGAGTTTTGTCGTTGGTTGCATCGTCAGCAGCAACCTCTAATTTTAATGCTATCTGCCCGTAATAGTGAAGCTGATATAGTCGCAGGTTTAAAGGCTGGTGCAGATGATTACCTGAGCAAACCTTTTGGGATGCAAGAGTTTTTGGCACGGGTAGAGGCATTGATTCGCCGGAAGCGCACACCTACTGCACCAGCTTATTTGGATTATGGCACTTTGCAAATCGATTTAGTTCAGCGCCGCGTCCGCTTCCAAGGGGAGTTTATTGACTTAACACCCCAGGAATTTAGTCTGCTGTACGTTTTAGCACAAGCTGGAGGAGTACCTCTAAGTAGATCGGAATTGCTGCGTCGTGCTTGGCCTGACGCTATCGATAACCCTCGTACCATTGATACTCACGTTTTATCGCTGCGGAAAAAGGTTGAACTCGATCCTCGCCAACCAAACTTGATTCAAACTATCCGCAATGTTGGATACCGTTTTAACATGGAAATTTTGAATACGAATATTTCACAGTCACAAACAACAAAGTTAGCTAGAGAGAGATTTAATAATCAACGTTCAACACTTACTAGTAGTCAAGTGTGAATGGGGCATTGGGCATTGGGCATTGGGCATTGAGTACTGGGGTGAGGGGGAGTAAGAAAACGATTCCTGATTCTTGTCTCATCCAAAATTTAAAATCCAAAATCGTCTTGAGTTGCTGCTTGAATCAGGCTTTTTCGTAATTCAATCCAGTCTATCTCTGAGGCTGTTTGATTTGCGAATAAATGACCTTGTTGTAGGTGTAATAAGCGAGTGCAAAACATCTGGGCTAGTTCCAGTTGGTGATTTACCATCAGAATCGTGGTTTGATGAGTTTGACTCAACTGGGTTAAGATTTGCATTAGATGAGAAGCCGTAGCAGTATCGAGGGCAGAGGTTGGCTCATCTAATAGTAATATTTTAGGCTGGATGACTAAGGCACGAGCGATCGCTACTAGTTGTCGTTGTCCCGCAGAAAGTTGCACCTCTGTTCGCTCTAACCATTCATTGGGAATGTGCAGTTGGTCTGTCCAATGATTGACTCGTTGCTCAATTGTCTGTTTGGGCAAACCACGCAAAACTAAAGGATAAGCCAAGGATTGCCCAACTGTCATCCCCAACAGCTTTGACTCTTGTAATACAAGTACAAGTATCTGCCGTAGCTCGATGACTGGAATTTGGCGATATTCTTGATTTTCTAGATAGAGCTTACCACTCGTGGGTTCAATTAGGCGGTTGATGAGGCGTAATAACGAAGTTTTCCCAGCGCCTACTACGCCTACAATGGCAATGCGTTCGCCTTGGGATGCCTCAAAGGAAATATCCTGCAATATGGGATATCCCTGCTGATTGCCGGGAAGTTGGGTTTTCAGCTTCGTAAACAGATTAACTTGCTCTAGCCTGAGTATGGCTTTTGCTGTATTCAACGGGACTGAGGATTGCAGAGAAATAACCTAAGTTAATTGTGTACTAGTTAAGGCTGTAGCGATCGCCCAGCCATCGACTAATAGTAGCAGCAGTGTGCATCCCAGTAAAATCAGGTACATCCAGGGCTGCGCTAAAGGGCGAACATCTGTGGTGTCAATGCTCGTCTTTGCTTGGACAATTTGCACCAAACGGGCAAATCCAGCTACACGCATCGGTAGTAAATAAGCTTTCCCATCCTGGCTGAGAAAGTAATAAACTAGCCCTCCTTGACCAGTGCTGCGGGGTTTTAACTCTTTCACATCTGACCAAGGTAAAGACCAGCCTTTACGAAAAAAGCTCGGCACCCAGGCGGGGTAAGTAACCTGAATTCCTTCGTCATCTACCATTACTTGTTCAGTTAATACCGCGTACAAGGCAACAAAACCGATGCCAATCCCTATCCACAATAATTCTGGAGGTACGGGTGCAGCTGTTACCTGCGATAAAAAAGGTAATGGGACTGTGAGTGCTATGTATAGACTCAGCAACGTTATCCGAATCAAAGGAGACAGACGAAAAACAGAAGTTGAGATATTGGCTGAGTTTGCTGTCACGGCTCAATTACAATGCTTTTCTTCATTGTAGGGTAGGTCTATGTCTTAGCTGGAGTGTTGCAAATAAGGTATGCCACTTTAATAATTCGTAATTCGTAATTCGTAATTCGTAATTTTTTAGGGTAAATACTTTTGTACTACAATCCAACCAGTCAGGGATACCCAGGCAAATCCTATAAATAGAATAATATTTACGCTGATGTGTAACGGTCTAGCCCAAGGTCGTCTAACACTAATTTGGGTGGCACTGAAAGCAGACAGTAAAACTAGTGCTACCACTATTAATCCAGCGATTAGGTGTGACGAGTGACCTAAAGAACCAAAGTGCCCTAAAGTGCCAACAATGCCGATCGCTAGCAGTAGTAGCACTAAACTTACCATGCTGATGCCCATTGTATAGTGGAGCGATCGCATCCCTTTATTACCGCCCATAAATGGCGTAATAAAAGGAAATTGCTGCGAAGTTCTCGCCCGAAACATCCAAACGCCGGTGATTGCTAACATTAGATATGCTAACAGGGACAACCCCATTGACCAGGCGGCTATTTTCCACAACCAAAGAAATGAAGGCAGATTCATAAGAATGATTGTAAATGAGATGAGAGCAACAAGAGAGACAAGTAGAATAACCAATGCCCCATGCCCCATGCCCTATCCCCAATTCCCAATAAATAATAAACAAAAAGGGCTGCTAAATTAGCAACCCTTAAATTTAGATAAAATTGTTTTTTTTAATCAACCGAGGCTAAACCAACGATTTGTAAGGGTTTTGTACTATCTCCGATTTTTGTATTAATTTGCTGCACCATTAATTTGGTATTAATAGGGTCTTCTCCATCTGATGAGTCTGTATCAAACTCACTAGTACTGGGTTCTTCGAGCTTCAGGCGATCGCACGGAATCTTATCGGATAAAATTGCACTTGCCATCATCCCTGTATGAATCTCCACTTGAGCTTTTCGTGGAGCTTCAAACACTAAACGTTGTCCAGGGAAAACAACCCTTTCAAAATACCAGTTGGGAATATTGGAGATGCGAGCTACCTGTATTTTGCTCGTGGCATTGATGTAGCAGCAGAGAATTTTTCCTGATTGCTCAGGTGGTAGAGGATCTAATATTTGAGCCATAACTGCTGAGGAGCTTTACGCCACAATTTTACATTACACTAGCCAAGCCTAGCACCCACTGATCCCCAGTTGTTGTAACTGCGAATACCAACTGAGTCTTTGTAGATTATTTCTGTCTAAAGATATATTTTCAGTTATAAAAATTTTGTAATTATTCACACCTTTTTCGGAATTATATACTATAAATAAAAGTTTTTGAGATTTTTTGCTGGTATAAAAGCTTCAATTCTCTTAAAGCAGATTGTTAGGGAATTGACATAACAACGATCCCCTTGCTTTTAGCATAGCGAGGAAGTGAGTTTTGCTGCTTCATCTATCCCAGGATTAATCGGCTGGGATCATCGCTTAATGAATAAACTCAATGTTATGGTAAAGCTATATGAAAAAATGTCTTCATAAAGCTCTCTATAGATTCCATGTATGTTTTATGCACAGCAATTTTAGCGTTTTCCGCACTTGTTAACGGCAGGTGAGCGAGTATCAATAATCGGCTGAAATGTCAAGCATGATTGTGATAAATAAAACCAAATAAAACAAGCACACACTTTAAAACTGAATGTTTCTCTCGCTTTCTCCACAGATTGGCAAGATGGAAGTTAAAACACAGATGATGGAAAATCGAATTCTTTACGTTCGCCTTCCTTGTAACCCCATCTTTCCTATTGGGGTTGTCTACCTGAGCGATCATGTCCACAAGCAGTTTCCTAATATTGAACAGCGCATCTTTGATTTGGGAACAGTACCACCTTTAGATTACAGTTCGGCCCTGGATCGCTGTATTGATGAATTTAAACCAACAGTACTAGTATTCTCTTGGCGGGATATTCAAATTTATGCCCCAGTTGGCGGACGTGGTGGCAACCCACTGCAAAACGCTTTTGAATTTTACTACGCCAAGAATCCTCTATTGAAACTACGCGGCGGATTGGGCGGTTTGCGAATCTTCATCGCTTACTATGTAGAGTTGTGGCAAAACCAGGGCTTAATCAAACGCGGTTTAAAACGTGCCCAAAAATATAATTCTGATGCTCGTGTAGTTGTCGGTGGTGGTGCAGTCAGCGTATTTTACGAACAATTGGGTAAAAGCTTACCCCAAGGGACAATTATTTCTGTGGGTGAAGGCGAAACCCTGCTGGAAAAACTTTTAAGTGGCAGAGATTTTCGCGATGAACGTTGTTACGTTGCCGGAGAAACTCAACCACGTCAACGGCTAATTCACGAACAACCCACCCCAATAGAAAAGACAGCTTGTAACTACGATTATATCGAAAGCATCTGGCCGGAATTTAACTATTACCTGCAAGATCGAGACTTTTATATAGGTGTACAAACTAAGCGTGGTTGTCCTCACAACTGTTGTTATTGCGTCTACACTGTTGTTGAAGGCAAACAAGTACGCATCAACCCAGCAGATGAAGTTGTTGCTGAGATGCGCCAATTATACGATCGCGGCATTCGCAACTTCTGGTTTACTGATGCCCAATTCATCCCCGCGAAAAAATTTATCGCCGATGCTGTAGAACTATTGCAAAAAATCGTCGATTCTGGTATGACAGATATCCACTGGGCAGCATATATCAGAGCCGACAATTTGACACCCGAATTGTGTGAGTTGATGGCAAAAACTGGGATGAACTACTTTGAAATCGGGATTACCAGTGGTTCTCAAGAACTTGTGCGGAAAATGCGGATGGGGTATAACTTGCGAACCGTCTTGCAAAACTGCCGCGACTTGAAAGCAGCTGGTTTTAATGATTTGGTTTCCGTCAACTACTCCTTTAATGTGATTGACGAACGTCCCGAAACCATCCGCCAAACCATCGCTTACCACCGCGAACTAGAACGGATTTTTGGTGCAGATAAAGTTGAACCTGCCATTTTCTTTATTGGACTACAACCCCATACCCATTTAGAAGAATACGCTTTCAAAGAAGGCATCCTCAAACCAGGGTACGATCCAATGAGTTTGATGCCGTGGACAGCCAAAAAACTTCTCTGGAATCCCGAACCCCTTGGTTCATTCTTCGGCGAAGTCTGCTTGCAAGCTTGGCAACAAAACCCCAACGACTTCGGGCGCGAAGTCATGAAAATCTTAGAAGAAAAGCTGGGTTGTGCTGACTTAGAAGCAGCACTGACAGCACCATTAGAGACAAAAGAAAAACAGTTAGCAGGTGTATCCTAGAAAACACTAAAATGTGAAGAAATTCAAAATTCTGAATTTCTCCCTCTATCTTCCTCAGTGCCTCTGCGGTTATTTTTATCAAATCCCATGTTAGAAGGTTCAATCCTACAACAGCTGGAAGCAGCTCATCGCCATACCACCAGGCCAATTCGATTCGGTGTTTACTACAAAAATACCCTAGTTGCCCTGTGCCACGCTCTAGAAGACCATATTTTAACCGACGACGGTACACCCTTAGTCATCACAGCCTTTCAACAGGGAAAATGGTATTTACAAGAAGCTGATCGATATGCAGACATCGCCCAGTGCAGCTGCCAAATTGCGATTATGGCTGCTGCTGAATCTGGCTTTGGAGAGCATCCCACCAGCGAGTTATCCAACGTAGACTTAGTGGCATTAGATTCAGGCGATCCAGTGGCGCAGGAGTGGCACTTAATTATTTTATCGCCAAAATACACAGCAATGGTAATTTGTCAAGAATTATCTGAGGCTGATTATGGCAGCGCTGGAGTACCGACATCAGACTTAGAGCGCAAATTCTATGGCTTGTGGACATTTGAGCCAGAGTTAGTCCAAGAAACAGCAGAAATAGCGATCGCTCACATCAAAAAATACAACCCAGAACTGGCAGAAAAACTTACAGGCGATAAACAGCAAATTGTACCGTCAATGGACAGATCCCAAAATTTAGGTGCAGTTGTCTCCCGTGTAGTAGATTACCTCCAGACTGGGCAAGATAATTTATCCATCCCTACAGCACTTCAGAAACAAACGCTGGATCGCAACTTGGTTTCTAACGAAATTCAAGCCTTTTTGCGAATGGCGCAACTGATGGATATGGCAGATGTCAACAATCCAATGGCAGCTGCGGAAATAGTAGTTCTTGCTGAAGCGATCGCCCAGCTTTTGGATCTTCCCGCATGGCAAATTAAAAGATTGCGACTGGCGGCTTTGTTGCATCGCATAGATCCATTACAGAAAGCAGAAAGCGTTCTCACAGACAGTATCTCCACACGCTACCAAGAAGATGCCCCCAGTTGTCCCTTAACTTGTCCCTTAGTACCGGGGGCGCAAGTATTGCGAACCATGCCACGGCTGCGAGCAGTTGCCCAAATTATTACTCACCAAAGCGAGTGGTGGAATGGCGCAGGGGAACCGGCAGGTTTAGCTGGAGATGAAATTCCCTTAGAATCGAGGATTTTGGCATTATTGGCAGATTTTCAGTGGCGAGTCAATGAGCGAAAATCGTCAAATCAAAGCCGGGAACAGATATTTACTCAAGCTTTAGATGAGTGCAGACAGCAACAATCTACGCGCTTTGACCCTAAACTTGTAGATACCCTAACTTTATTAGTTATGGGTTTACAACAGGGACTCGACTTACCCTTGATGACACCCAAATTCAGCGCCGGCATCTGGATACTTGATTCCCAATGGGATAGCCACAGCAAGATCAGTGAAGAGATTGGTAGTTACTTTACATGAATATTGAAGCCATTAAATTAGGAAAACTCAAACAACTTTCAGGGGCAAATTTAGAAGACGAGGAACTCTCCCGACTGGATTTAAGCCGGATTAATCTTGCTGGTGCTAGCCTTGTCGGCACTAATTTTGCTGGTTCTAAGCTCGAAGGTGGACATTTGGAGGGGGCAAATTTGATGGGAGCCAACCTCCAAGCAACTGACTTGCGGGCGAATTTGATGGGAGCCAACCTGATGCAAGCAGATTTAACAGGCGCTGACTTGCGGGGTAGCAATTTGCGTGGCGCTAACTTGATGGGAGCCAGACTCAGTGATGTGTCATTGGTGGGTGCTTTCTTGAGTGGTGCAAATTTGATGAATGTCAACTTGCAAGGCGTTGATTTGCGCGGTGCTGACTTGCGCGGTACAAACCTGACTGGAGCAAATCTCAAAGGTGCAGACTTGAGTCGTGCCGATTTGCAAGGGGCTTTATTGAGTGAAGCAAATTTGGAAGAAGCTGACTTGCGGGGGGCGAATTTGGCAGGGGCGAATTTAACGGGGGCGAATTTACTCTGTGCAGAGTTAGAAGGTACAAATTTGAGCGGCGTTAATTTGAATAAAGCTTGTGTGGTGGGTACAGTTGTGGAGGCTACGTTTTGAATAGGTATTAATTTATACAAATTGCAATGAATAATAAATACTAAAGCACCCCAATGTATGCCTTCAAAGTAGCCAATTTTCTACGCTTAGACCAGGTACGCGTTCAAATTCGCGGACATTTGCTGTAACAAGCGTTAGGTTAAGGGCTAGGGCATGGGCAGCAATCAGTAAGTCATTAGGGCCGATGGGTCTTCCTGTTTGCTCTAAGTGTGTGCGAATTACCGCATAGTGCTGATCCACGGGAGACGATAGCGACAAAATAGGTAACACTTCAAGAATACTTTCTAGTTGATGAAGAAGACGGAGAGAGCCACTTTTAGCTGCACCAAATCGCAGTTCACACACTACAATAATGCTGGTACAAATGCAGTTTTCCTCTACGGCTATAAGCCGCTGAAACACCAAACCTTGAGGATGTCTTACCAAATCTGAAATAATGTTGGTGTCTAGCAGGTATTGATAGGTCATTGGCCAGGATTAAAGCACGATGTCATCGAGTGGCAGTAACCCTTCATCTATGTTAGGAAAGTTTTCTGTAATATCTTCCAAAGTGGCAAGCAGCGAAAGTAGAGAACCGGAAGAAATAGGTTCAATGATTAATCGATTACCTTCTTTGCGTAACAAAACTTCTGTGCTGGATAGAGCAAATTCATCAGGAATGGTTAGGACTTGATGTTGCCCATCCCGTAAGAGGTAAACATGGCATGAGTTTGGCATCAAGCAATCTCCTTAAAATTATAATTATTTCGCCGCAGTGCGTTGCTTTACAATATCATGTCAATTACTTAAAATTTTACTATCTGTTAGTGCTTGCAGAAAGCATGAGTATCCAATAGTAATCTATTCATTCCATATATTCTTTCATATCTTGAAGCGGCTCATCAAAGTACATTAGGCAATGGCAGAATAAACATTCCTTTCATTGTTCCAGCAACGCGACGCTTGTTTGTCTGCTTTTCTTCGGTAGAGTTTTTAGCGTTCTTCTCTATCAAAAACTCAATGCAATGAAGCACTTCTGTCTGAAGAGACTCAGGGAGTTCTTCTAATTTTTCTAAAATGACTGGGTGTATCATTGTTTTTTCCCCTTGGCAATTTTTATGAAAAACATCACAGCTATATTTGTTTAAATGTCAAATACATTTTAATCCGGTTCGGATAAGCACTTAAACTTAGTATCAGAGGCTTTTAGCAGTCCGTTGCACTAGAATTGTGTTGTGATACCTAACTTCCACAACTCTCTAGAACAACTTGACCGTTTTCAGGATCTATTTTGATGATCTTTGCCTTTAAATGGTCATTAATTTTGAAGAATTGGTTTGGATGGTCAACAGATGGATGGAACATTTTTGAGGTCGGCAACAAAGCATATAAATCTCCAATATCAACAAACACACCATAGTTTTTGATACTCCGTATAATGCCGCTAACAACCTGACCAACCTGCAACTGCCTGAGTCTGACTGAAACAGAGTGATGGAGCAGTACTAAGTAATTATCCTCCTCTCGCACTTTTATAATATTGAGTGGAAGTTCCTCACCTACTACCAATTCTTCCCTCTGCTTATCAACATAAGTACGAATTGAGCTATATAAACCTTCAATTTTCACTAATGCACCCCTCGAAGTCTTTTTAAGAATTTTTCCATATACTGTTACGTCCTCTGTCTGTAATTGCCGTACCCGTTCCCATGCTTTTCGCATCTCTAGTTTGCGAATTGAAAAAGAAACCGTTGGTGGATGCTCTTGAGAACACAAGAACCACTGAATAGTTGTTGATACTCCGCTTCCATGAACAGCACGAGTTTTAGTGTGTACAATCAGGTCTTCTCTATTTATGGGATTACCAGATTTTTCAGAAGCCAGAGCCAATGCAACCTCGTACAAGCGATCGCTATCTTTCAGTGTCTCAGGTGAACAATGCGAGAAGAAAATATCGTGTTCGCCATCGTAATTTCCCACAACCAGAAATTCTTGGATTTCATTAAGTCGCACAGCTTCTTCTGGGGACTGAATCTCATTGAGTGATAGCTCTAGTAGTGGAACATAAGCTAGTTGGTCTGTATAAAAATCAACTAAAACACCTGTAGGCTCCAGCTTAATGATTTTTCCAGTAATTATATCGCCGAGTTGAAAGCTCTCTAAACTAAAGCTCATAGCATAGTAGGCTTAACATAACCCATTATAGAAACAATTTAGTAAGCGTG
The DNA here is from genome assembly GCF_034530975.2 of Nostoc sp. DedQUE07. Taxonomy (NCBI): domain Bacteria; kingdom Bacillati; phylum Cyanobacteriota; class Cyanophyceae; order Nostocales; family Nostocaceae; genus Nostoc; species Nostoc sp. DedQUE07. The sequence continues at coordinate 83,539 of NZ_JAVRCC020000032.1, forward strand.
TAATCACAACAATAACAGCTAAACTTTAGCTATTGTTCATGTTGTTGCATACTCAGGAAACAGTCGGCATAACAATAGTTTTAGTATTCGTCAAAACGCTACGTAGGCTTTACTACCATTTTTAACTTTTCACTGTTCGCCTTCGTATCCCCAAAGCTAGTACACTCATTAACAACACCCCCATCACTCCTTGCAGGGGATTATTATTCACACCAGTTACCCAATCAGGAACTTCACCAGAATACTTTACTAATTTACCTACATTAATAATGTAGTAACCCCAAACTAAACCACCATGCAAACCAATTGGAAAACCCAAGCGTCCCCTCCGCCAACGCTTTCCCCATACTTGCGTTAATCCCAGCAGTACTAAAGCTGGAAATTGCGGCAGTGTATGAATAATTGCCTCCAAGGGTTTAATAAAGTGCAATGTAGCAAAGGCAATTGCATCTGTCCACAGTGCCACACGCAGACTGTAATCTCGTTGTAATTCATCTAGCAACCAGCCTCGGAATAACAATTCCTCAGCAAATCCAACACCTAAGCCAACAAGTAAACCCTCTAAAACAACTTTCAGCAAAAAAACTTTCGGTTGTTGCCACACCAACCAACCCAACAAACTTTCTACCCCAAAAAGTATCAGAATATTAATTATCCCCAGAGCCAAGCCACGCAGTAAATCCACACCGTTTTGCCGCGTGAATTCTAAACCATAATGCCGCAGAATTTGGGGCTGTTGGTAGACATATTTACCCCATAGTCTCAGGAGAAAAATAAATATTGCATATAACAATACCAATGTCAATATACTTTCTAAGTTTGAATCATGTACTAGTAAGTATATTGGTGTAGCCAATGGCAACCATAGCAACAGTAAAGTCAAAATAAAAGCACCCAGCCTAATAGGGGCAGGGCGTTCAGCTAAACGGACAAGGTTTTTTTTCATACTAAATAAGTCACTAATCAGCAGCCAATACTCTAAATTTCGACTAATGACCAATGACTAATAACTAATGACTATTCATCAGGTTCAATTGTGCTACTTAAACCGTGACTTATCAAGGTTTCGCAATAGAACTCAGCGTGTTCCAGAGCGCAAGTGATTACTAAAGCTAGCCCGTTAGTATGGGCTTCCATCATGATGCTCACAGCTTGGGGTTGGGTAAGGCTTGGTACAGTGGCGATTAGCGACTGTACAACATGCTCCATAGAGTTGTAGTCGTCGTTATGGAGCAAAACGCGATACCGAGGCGCGAGCTTGCGGGTTGTGGAAGGCTTTTGAATAGTTTCAACTGACACGGCTCTTTGCTCTTTTCTCGTTACTTCACTACAACAAAGTCTCTGTTTTGCGATCGCTCAACAGTTGTTTACCTATTCTATAGTATTTCTGCTCAGATACTATGCGAGGAAAACCCTTTGCTGGCAGGGATTGGTTGATTAATTTTGCGTAGTCACTTGATAAGGCACACGTCTAAGACATGGCTGCCGTAAGAGTGCTACCCTAATCTTACAGAAGCTTTTCTTAAACGTAGCGCATTTTCACTTTTAAAATTAAGAAAGTTGCAAGCAAAACAATCCTTGCCCCTGCCCAAGATGGACATGAGCCTAGATTTTCTTCAAACGGGACAAATTGTGTCTCTAGAGTATGGCGACAGGAACCTGTATGCAGAAGTCATTCAATTTGTAGTTTCCCGCCAGTTGTGCTGGGTGCGTCCTTTATTAATGGTTACTTTCATAGAAGAATCACCCCTAATTACCGATTTGCGAGACGCATCTGACTTACTTTGGCCTGCCAATTTATTTCGCCCAGCATTAGACACAGAAGTAATTACCTTCTTGAGCCAACTTTTAGCCAAAGAACCAAAAACTGAACCTGATTCAGCCGCAAAGCAGCAACTTAATCAGTTTATTCACCAACTTTGGCAAGCATATCAAGAGGGATTGGTGATTGGGGATTAGGATGGGGCATGGGGCATTGGGCATTGGGCATTGGGCATTGGGAATAGACAATATAGAGACTTCTTGAATAATTCTTCCTTGTCTTCCCAGTCCCCAGTCTCTAATTATCTGCATCTTCCTCAACTGTAGCGAATACCACCATCTTTCATACATTGAAGACTGTGAAATTCGATTACTACATCCTTCGCACCAGAAATTATTTCGTCCCTTCGTAAGGTGGATAATTGTGGTTAGCAGCGTCGTCAATCGCCTGATGCATCACCTGAAGGATATGATTAGAAGTCAGTTTATCTGGCGAGCCAGTAGCCATATTGATGATATCAACTCCCTTAGCAACGAGTTCATTCCGCTTGTAGACAAATTCAGCAAACAGATTGGGAGGAATTTTTTTAGGCGTTTAGCGAACTGTATGGGGATTTTCGATAGAATGCACAATGTAGAGGTTTTTTAGCACAGTTTACGCCACTTTAAGTATTTAGATAATCAACCTCATAGAAAAATACTAGCCTTTTATCCCCCTGCTAGATTTAATTACGAATTACATTAGAGAGTCCTCGTCTTCTTACAGAGAAGCAAGCTACACATAACTTCTGTCTGCGACACCCTGCGCGAAGGTAGAAAGCGTCATTATGAATTATTTTAAAATCCCAGGCTAGGAACCAACTGGATTCGTCCAGCATCCATCTCTGCCATTAATAATTCTAAGGCTTCGTAATCAACATCAGAAATATAACCCAGTTCCGTCAGTTCTGAATTGATTTCATTCTCTATCTCAGGAGTTAGTTTTTTAATGTCAAGAGCTTTTTCTACCAATTTACGAATAGCGTACTGAGTTCTCATAAATAATAACCCAACTGTAATATGATACTAATCATCCCAGATCGGTCTCAGTATAAAGAGCGATCCAAATACTAACTTAGTAGTGATATATATCACAATTTTATTAGTTAGAGAGATAATTCACTATGACTTTGCCGTATACCATCAGCAACGCTAAAGTTGCAGATTTAACCTAACGTTAAAACTTGGTTAAATTAGCTTTAGTGATAGACTAAGCAAGGTTTCTCAGCATAGTTACTGATAATTTGTCTGCTTTATGGCCGTCTATAGTTGATTCTTTTTGAAGTGACATAAAAAAAAAGTATATATAAACACATTTTAACCTGGAATTATAACAATCTTTAAACAGACATACTAAAGCAATAAAGATTCAGCAAAGAGAGCTAAGACGTATGGTCGATGCAACAAGATAGAGTTTATGTTCAAATAATCCTTAGCTTGACGCTTCAAAATTCTTAATAGGATGTAACTATGCAGGCAGTGCTTAACTATCCCAAAATTGCAGTTATTCGCCCCCAAGGGTGCTTAAATGCTGCAAACGCCTTGGAATTTGAACGAGATATGGCTACAGCGTTGGCGCAAAATGGTATTTCCACCTTGGTAGTAGACCTCGCAGCAGTAGAATCGTTAGACAGCGCGGGGTTGATGGCATTGTTATCTACACACAAGCTGGCTCTTACTTTAGGAAGAAGTTGCCAACTTAGCGCTGTTGCCCCACAAATTAGAATGATTTTTGAACTGACGCAACTAGATAGGGTATTTGAAATATTAGACGCTGAAGCCAAATTGCTTCAAATATAACTTTATGTAAAAGCACAAAGGTTCGGGCAATAATTAAGTGGACTTTATGTAAAGGAGTTGTAAGTTGCAACGATAAAATCTGTTAGAAGACCTAATTCAATGCTAATGTTGGGTTTAGGTAGCTGTAATTAAGGTAGCTAGAAGATAGCACAGTGGTTGTTGCAGTTGAAAAATTAATAACGTCAGATATTTTAAAACCAGCACGTTACCTGGGTAACGAGCTGTTAGCGGTACACAAACCTTGGGATACGGCAGCAATACGTTGGGTTTTAACCTACCCAGAAGTATATGAAGTCGGTGCATCTAATTTAGGGCACATCATCCTTTATAACATCTTGAATGCCCAACCGCGTCAATTGTGCGATCGCGCCTACCTCCCAGGAAAAGACCTGGCAGCCAAACTACGGGAAACTAATACGCCATTGTTTGCGGTAGAGTCAAAGCGATCGCTAAGAGAATTCGACATTTTAGGCTTTAGCCTCAGTTACGAGCTGGGTGCAACTAATATCCTCGAAATGTTGGATTTGGCTGGAATTCCCTTGACGTGGCGAGAGAGGCAGGGGAGCAGCACTTCTCTACGAGACGCTGCGCAAACGGCTACGCTCAGTGACCGAGGAGCAGAGGGGCAGGGAGGCAGAGAATCTACCGATACCCAGTCATCCTTTCCGTTGATTTTCGCTGGTGGGCAAACAGCGACATCAAATCCTGAGCCTTATGCTGACTTCTTCGACTTTATCGCCCTTGGAGATGGAGAAGAACTGCTGCCAGAAATTGGTTTGATTTTAGAACAAGGCAAACAAGCAGGATTAAGTCGGGAACACCTGTTACTGGATTTGGCACAGATACCAGGCGTATATGTGCCTCAGTTTTACCATATGGCAGAGGATGGCTCAGTTCACCCTCTGCGGCCAGACGTACCAAAACGAATTCTGCGACGGGTTGCAACTCCCATACCAGCATATTCTATTGGTTTGGTTCCCTACGTAGAAACGGTGCATGACCGCTTGACCATTGAGATTCGGCGTGGTTGCACACGTGGCTGTCGCTTCTGTCAACCAGGAATGCTGACTCGACCAGCACGGGATGTAGAACCCGATAAGGTTGTAGAAGCAATTGAACAGGGTATGCGGGCAACTGGTTACAATGAGTTTTCCCTCCTATCTTTGAGTTGTTCTGATTATTTGTCCCTACCAGCAGTGGGGATGGAAATCAAAAATCGCTTAAAAAATGAAAACATTTCTCTGACTCTACCAAGCCAACGGGTAGACAGATTTGATGAGAATATTGCCAACATCCTGGGAGGTACGCGCCAAGGTGGACTGACTTTTGCTCCAGAAGCTGGTACTCAGCGGATGCGAGACATTGTGAATAAGGGGTTGACGAATGAAGAATTGTTGCGGGGAGTGAAAACCGCTTGGGAGCAAGGCTGGGATAAAATCAAGTTGTATTTTATGATTGGCTTGCCGGGTGAAACCGATGCTGATGTTTTGGGCATTGCCGAAACGGTAAGCTGGCTACAGCGAGAATGTCGAGGTAAGAGCAGAAAACCTCTAAACTTTAACCTGACGATTTCTAACTTTACGCCCAAGCCCCATACACCATTCCAGTGGCACTCAGTTTCTACGGCTGAATTTAAGCGCAAACAAAACCTGTTGCGGCAAGAATTCCGCCGAATCAAGGCAGTGAAGGTAAATTTTACCGATGTCCGCATTTCGGCAATGGAAGATTTTGTAGGACGAGGCGATCGCAATTTGAGCAAAGTAGTCCGCCTTGCGTGGGAATTGGGTGCAGGTATGGATTCCTGGTATGAAAATTTAGATCGAGCTTTTAGCGCTTGGGGATCTGCGATCGCCCAAGCTGATTTAGATTGGAAATACCGCCAAGTAGAAAATGGCGAATGGAATTTATTTCATATAGAGGCGCAAAAAAGCACAGAAGCAGAGGAGAACATCTCACTCAGCACTCCCCACTCTCTCGATATTCCCCTACCTTGGGATCATATTGATACCGGGATTGACAAAAAGTGGCTCCAAGAAGACTTGCAACGCGCTCTAGAAGCTGCAATTGTACCCGACTGCTCTTTTGAAGGTTGTTCTCATTGTGGCGTCTGTGGCACTGATTTTGGGCACAACGTGGTGATTGAATCACCTGTTATCCCAAAATTTGCTGGCGAATTTGTCCCCAACACAACTAAGGCGCAAAGACTGCGAGTTTGGTTTGGCAAACAAGGTAATATGGCTTTAATGAGCCATCTTGATTTAATTCGTCTGTTTGACCGAATTGTGCGGCGATCGGGCTTACCAATTGCTTTTACTGGTGGGTTTCACCCAATGCCACGGATTTCTCTAGCAACCGCTTTGGCTCTAGGGGCTACTAGCAGCGGTGAAATTGCAGATTTTGAGTTAACTGTGCCAGTGGAAGTTGATACTTTCTTCAGAAAGTTGGCTCGTGAAATGCCCACAGACATACCTATATATAATGTGGAGCAAATAGATTTAAAAGCTAGTGCCGCTACCCAACTGCTAGAGTCCGCAGAGTATTTAATTACTGTAGCAGCACTAGCAGAAACAACACCTATACAATGGCAAACCTGGATTGATACAATCAAAGCAAAAGAGGAACTTTGGTACGAGCAAACAACTAAATCAGGCAAGAGCCAGTTAATAAATCTGCGCGATCGCTTATTTGAACTGGAATTAGTAGAAACCCACAATAGCATTGCAGAATGTATGTCATCTGTAATCCGTTATTTAGGTAGCTATCGCCAGGACGGTTTGCTGTTGCGTCCCGAACAAATCCTGTTTATGCTAGAGACAGTGGCTGGTGTAGAATTTCAACTTCTGCACATCCACCGCAATCGGCTAATTTTAGGGGTATAATCCCTGTAGGGCAACTTGCTAGTAGTTGTCCTAAGATGGCAGCTCACAGGAATTGATTTTTAGCAAGGTTGCGTTAGAATAGGGTGAAGAGAAATTTTCTGGCGCTGCATTGAATTAGCTGGTTCACTACCCTGGTATTCAGGGGGCGAAAGCAAAGATATTAGAGTGCAACTTCTAGGATAAAATCCTAGACAAACAAAAAGCAGATTAAAGAATGCACACTCTCTATGTAGCTACCTTGTGAATCAGTAACTAACAGCAGGCTCGGTTAGTTTCTCTAAATTCATCCTTTTTAAACAACTGCTGAATGTCTAATCCACGTAGTGCCCAAGAGCTAGTGCATTACTTTTTTAGAGTTAAAGCAACTGCTGTCGGTTCTGCCTACTTGTAGACGTTCGCGAGACGCGCAAAGCGGTGCTTGTCTTAGTTTAGAGCGGCTCAAGGCAGGGTAGCAACTGTGGCTGCTGAGTATAACCCTAAGATAAATCCAGGGAATAGAAAATAGAAATAGTTTCTTTTTCTTAACGAATTCAGTAGGTTACTCTCAAAGAAAACATCCTGAGTTACAATGCTCACTCAGGATTTAGAACTTCAACTCAGAACTCTCAAGATTTGAGAGTATTGCATCACAAATCAACCACGAACGGTTGATTTAATAGCTTAAACGATATGCAGCAGTTCTGGAATAATCAGCCGTAAAAACGCTCTTAAGAGCGCCAATAGCTATTTAACTTAGAAGCTCAGATTTGCGATTTTTATTATCAGTAGCGCCTTTTGAGGGTTGCGAGGGCAGCGAAAGTATAATATCAAACCGAGAAAACATTGGTAATTAAAACTGACGCGGACACGCAATTAGTTTTGAATTATTAAGTAATTAACCGGACTTGATATAACAAACCTCAAACCTGTAAGTGCTGCCAATTTTTGAGGAAATTGAATGCCGAAACAAATTATCATCGCGGAGCAGCACCAAATTGCTGCGGTTTTTTCTGAAGATCAAATACAGGAACTCGTTGTTGCTACGGGTCATCATCAAATAGGCGATATCTACTTAGGAGTGGTAGAAAACGTATTGCCTGGGATAGATGCGGCTTTTGTTAATATTGGCGACCCAGAGCGCAACGGTTTTATTCATGTTACCGACTTGGGCCCATTGAAGCTCAAGCGTACCGCAGCGGCAATTACAGAACTACTTACACCACAACAGAAAGTTTTGGTGCAAGTAATGAAAGAGCCAACGGGGACAAAAGGGCCCAGGCTCACAGGTAATATCACCTTACCTGGACGCTATGTAGTACTGATGCCTTACGGTCGGGGCGTAAACTTATCTCGACGGATTAAAAGTGAAAGTGAGCGCAACCGCTTACGAGCGCTGGCGATTTTGGTTAAGCCGGCGGGAATGGGTTTGCTTGTGCGTACAGAAGCAGAAGGTAAACCCGAAGAAGCGATTATGGAAGATTTGGAATTGCTGCAAAAGCAATGGGAGGCTATCCAGCAGGAAGCCCATTCCACCCGTGCCCCAGCACTGCTCAACCGAGACGATGACTTTATCCAACGCGTATTGCGGGATATGTACGGCGCGGATGTCAATCGGATTGTGGTAGATTCCAGTACTGGTTTGAAGCGCGTCAAACAGTACTTGCAGAATTGGAGTGGCGGTCAAACACCGCAGGGATTGTTGATTGACCATCATCGCGATCGCTCCCCAATTTTAGAATACTTCCGCATCACTGCTGCAATTCGAGAAGCCCTGAAACCAAGGGTAGACCTACCTTCTGGCGGTTACATTATCATCGAGCCGACGGAGGCATTAACCGTAATCGATGTTAACTCAGGTTCGTTTACGCGATCGGCAACAGCTAGAGAAACAGTTTTGTGGACAAACTGCGAAGCAGCAACAGAAATTGCTCGCCAGTTGCGTCTGCGAAATATCGCTGGAGTGATCGTCGTTGATTTTATCGATATGGAATCGCGACGCGACCAACTACAAGTTCTCGAACACTTTAATAAAGCACTCAAAGCAGACAAAGCTCGTCCCCAGATTGCCCAACTTACCGAACTGGGTTTAGTAGAATTGACCCGCAAACGTCAGGGTCAAAATATTTATGAATTGTTTGGTGAAACTTGCCCCACCTGTGGCGGTTTAGGGCATACTGTGCGTCTGCCTGGAGAAATCGAAAACCGATTGCCAATACCGGCAGAAACACCAGAGCGCGAACGTTTTGTATCCTTGCCTCACCGAGAACCACGTCAGCCATCTGCCCGTATCCCGGAACCACGAGAAACATACGATGGATTTGGGGAAGGATTTGACGGCGACTCGGAATTGAGCAACCTAAATCTGATCAATCATCCTAGTTATCAAGAACTTAATGATAAGCGCCGTACCCGGACTCGCCGCAGTCGAATTGGTGTCAATGGGCTAAACGGGAAAGATGAAGCTCGAATTGTTCCCAGTCCCCTGACTTTTGTTAACGAGCCAGATTTAGACCTGGATATAGAACCAGAACTAGGAGTTGCGCCAGAAATTCCCTCACCCACCCTTGGTAAACCAGGCTGGAGTGAAAGAGTAGAGCGCACTAAAATTATCAAGGCAGAACCAGTTAAGCCAGTGGTAGAACCACCGGAGATTAGAACTGTAGAAATGAGCCTCCAAGAACAGGATATATTTGCCTTGATGGGAATATCTCCCTTAGTGAAGTTAGAGCAAGAGGTTAAAAATACCAAGTCTGTGATTATTAATGTGATTCAGCCCGGTCAAAAACCAACGACCCCAATTGAATCAACCTCAGAATCAACTATTGTCCAAAAAGCAACACCTGAAATAATCACTATTGCCCAAAAGGCAACACCTGAAATAACTGCAAGCAAAATACCGACACCAAAAGTTATTGAGCCAGAACAAAAATCTTTGATCGAAGAGACAACTGAACCATCGGAGTTGAGTGTGAACCCTTCGGGACGCTTGTCTGCAAAAGCTGCCGCGAACGAAATTGCAGATGAAAATGAAACTAATAGTAGCGCCACTGCCAGCCGTCGCCGCCGCCGTCGTTCTTCAGCGATCGAGGATAATTGAATTTAATTTATGGTAGAAACATCGCCAACGCCTTTGGAACAATCCACTTGGCTAGAGTTTTCTACCTTGTCAGATATTCCAGGGTTGGTTGCAGGTGTTGATGAAGTAGGGCGAGGTGCTCTATTTGGTCCTGTCGTGGCGGCAGCAGTGATCTTACCAGATCGGGCTTTGCCAATATTGATGGCAGCTAAAATCAAAGACAGTAAAAAGTTGTCTAGTTCTCGGAGAACTCAGCTAGCGCAGCAAATTTGTGCGCTGGCTATAGACTGGAAAATTGGGTTTGCTTCTACTGCCGAAATTGACAAGATAAATATTTTGCAAGCGACGTTGTTAGCAATGAAGCGGGCTGTGCTGAAGTTAAAGGTACAGCCTGTACTTTGCTTGATTGACGGCAATCAGTCAATCAAAGATTTGCTATTGCCGCAACAAACAATAGTTAAAGGAGACGAGCGATCGCTCGCTATTGCCTCTGCTAGTATTGTCGCTAAGGTTTGGCGTGACAATTTGATAATGCGTCTAGCATTAAAATACCCTATGTACAACCTGGAGTGTAACAAGGGTTATGGTAGCCATCGGCATTTGCTGGCTTTGCAACAATACGGGCCCTCTCCCCTGCATCGTCAGTCTTTTCGTCCTTGCCAAATCAAAATAATTCGTAATTCGTAATTCGTAATTCGTAATTTTCGGGTATAATTCCCTTTTCCTGCGGATACGGAATCTACGTTTATAGTTGGCTAAGTTTTCATCGGGGGTCTAAATCCACTTAGGGAACTCCAAATAAAAAAATACTCAACTACTTTTTGTGGGCTGGGCGACACGAGCGCCCCAAGCCTTGGGCGGACAAGATGTCCACCCCACAAGATTGGATAATTTATTTGTTGGAAGTCCCTTGTGTAACTGTTTCTAATTACGAATTACGAATTACGAATTACAAATTAGTTAAATAGTTACTCAGCATTCAGGATTGGTAATTCAGTACTATCACTGTCAAGTCCTCTATCTTTGGTTTGTGATATCACCCAGTAGCGATAATCCGTCAAAAGTTGATTCAATAACCGTTGCTTAACCGACAACAGTACACTTTTGAGCAAACCATTGCCAGTAGCTTCTAAAATCGGCTTAGGAGTAAAGGAAAATGGCGGTGGAAAATCCACCACTACTTCTAAATCAGCTTTTCCTTGCAGGCGAGTGCCAGTGCTAAACTCTTTGGGAGACAAATAGCCTTTTAAATTGAGAGCAAAGCGCTGGTTAATATACTCGAAACCTAAAATTTCACAGTTTAGCGATCGCAAATAAATTATTCCATTTGATTCTGCCCAGACTCTCATGTCTACAGTAGGTTGAATACTCAATGACATAAAAGTCAGTGGACGCATTTTCAAGCGAAATACTTCCTCAGAAAGCTGCTGAATCCGGCTATTGTCAACCAAAGCCTTAACCAGACGTTGAGGCTGACGCAAGTAGTGCTGAATGGGAATAGGCTGCTCTGGAACAGCTATTTCAACCGATTGGGAGGCAGTAAACCGGGTAGCCATGAGCTAATAAAAATATCTGTTTCTTAATTTTAATATTTTTTAACAACTTAGTTTTGATTATTAGAAAAGTACAAAATTTATTGATTATAAAAACGATTGTTGCTTATCAGCTATACGTCACTAGCACAAAGTTGTTACGCTCATTCTATCTTGAGTTCAATAAATATAAGATTAGGATTTCACTCTTGACACAAAAACAAGAATATGCTTTTTGTTTTGGGTAGAAACCAATATCATTGCTCTTAAATCTTCAGAGGGATTTAGTAAAAAAACTACTATAGCAATCTGATTTTATTTCTGAATTAATCGTAGGGACTAGGGACTGGGGATGGTGGGGCCCCCTCTGGG
>NZ_JAVRCC020000033.1:0-94465 GCF_034530975.2 Nostoc sp. DedQUE07
CCAGTAAGAGTAAGAAGTTCCCGACCTGTTAAACGATTCCAGATTTTAAGAGTATTGTCCACTGAACCAGAAACCAAATTCTTGCCATCAGGGGTAACAGCTACAGCACGTACTGAGGTGGGATGACTAGTTAGAGAAAAGAGTTCTAAACCTGTTGGTAAATGCCAGATTTTGAGGGTATTGTCATCGGATGCAGAAATTGCTCGCTGTCCATTGGGAATGATCACAACTTCATTTACTGAAGAATTATGCTCAGTGAGAGTAAATTGTTCCTCCCTGGTTGCTAGATTCCAGACTTTGAGGGTGTTGTCATTGGATGCGGAAATCACCTGCTGCCCATTGGGGGTGACGGCTACTGCATTTACCAAAGAATTATGCCCAATGAGAGTGAATAGTTCCTCCCCAGTTGCCAAATTCCAGACTTTGAGAGTGTTGTCATTGGATGCGGAAATCACCTGCTGCCCATTGGGGGTAATGGCAACGGCTTTTACCCAATCATTATGACCCGTTAGGGTGAATTGTTCCTCCCCGGTTGCCAGATTCCAAACTTTCAGGGTGTTGTCATTGGATGCGGAAATCACCTGCCGCCCATTGGGGGTAATGGCAACTTCATTTACCGAAGAATTATGACCCGTTAGGGTGAATTGTTCCTCCCCGGTTGCCAGATTCCAAACTTTCAGGGTGTTGTCATTGGATGCGGAAATCACCTGCCGCCCATTGGGGGTAATGGCAACTTCATTTACCGAAGAATTATGCCCCGTTAGGGTGAATTGTTCCTCCCTGGTTGCTAGATTCCAGACTTTGAGGGTGTTGTCATTGGATGCGGAAATCACCTGCTGCCCATTGGGGGTAATGGCAACGGCTTTTACCCAATCATTATGACCAGTGAGGGTGAATTGTTCCTCCCCGGTTGCCAGATTCCAAACTTTCAGGGTGTTGTCATTGGATGCGGAAATCACCTGTTGCCCATTGGGGGTGACGGCTATTGCATTTACATAAGAATTATGACCAGTGAGGGTGAATTGTTCTTCCCCTGCTGCCAGATTCCAAACTTTGAAGGTGTTGTCATTGGATGCGGAAATCACCTGTTGCCCATTGGGGGTGACGGCTATTGCAGTTACATAACTAGGACTATTGAAGGTGAATAGTTCCTCTCCCGTTGCAAGATTCCAGATTTTGAGGGTGTAATTACGGGTGTTGTCACTGGATGCAGAAATTACCTGTTGCCCATTGGGGATAACAGTGACTTTTATTACCGCAGAATTATGACCTATTAGGGTGCGGATTAAGCGTCCCCCTGGTGGCGTTAAGCTTGGGGTCAAGGGACGCAGCCAAGGGTTAGTCGTCTTTTGCTTGATTTGCCTTAATAATACCTGAATTTCCTCTGGCATTTGCTGATTTACTAACCGTCCATGCAACTGACTCGCTAATTGATGCTTATCTACTACTAAAATATGCGCTGAAAGTCTTAATGTCCCTTGAATCAATTTGAGACTTTTGACTTTCTCAGAGTTGTATTCTGAGTAATTTAATGTCTCTTCACCATCAATCAAATCATAATCGTCAATTAGTGGCTGCACCCCAAACTCAGGATAGTTAATCTTGGCAGTGATGAAATCAAAATCAGTCAGAGTTTGGTAATACTTTTCTAAATTTTCCGACTTTATCAAGCTTGACGCTAAACTACCCAAGTAAGCACGAACAAAAGCAGGACTTTGTGCCGCTAATTTGTCTGCAAATTCTCCCATTTTACGCCATCTTCCTTACAAGGTAGTCTGCAATGCGTTGATTAACCTCTTGAAATAGCTTCCGTTTGGAATCCAAAAGCCGTTGTGCTTTCAAAAAGTCTAAAAAACTAGCGTGATAAATGCTATAGCAGATTTCTCCTTTTATATCCTGCTGCTTCAAATACTCAACCCACTCTTCTAAAACTAATTGCACATCATATTCATCCTGTTTGGCGATCGCCGCTATCATCTCACAAGTAATTGGTGTACCAATCTCCACTAAAATAAACAGGATAAATACTTTTACTTCTTGGGGCTTTGCATCCATCCCCATACGTTCCCAATGAACTTGATAATAGTCCTTAAGACCATTGGGTAATTGCGTTAAACTCAGGTCTTCATAGTCACCTTTAGCAATTCCTGGCAAGACATAGCGCAGGTACATGAAATTATTTTCACTCTTAGTTGCTAGCTGCTCAACAAAATCATTCTCATCAATTTTGCGGTCTTGAATCCATTGTCTAAGTGCCTTCTTATGGTCTTCATCGACATTCAAAAATAACCCAATATACTTTTTGATATCTTCACGGCTCAAATTAACATAGTCATTTGCCCTTAAATCTAGCTCCTCCATCGGGACATCTGGTGCAGACAAGCGTTTTTTATCTATAGTATATGGTCGTCTAGTCAGCAGAAAATAGACACGTTCTGGTAGCGCCGTTGGTAAATCTAAAAGATTTCCCCCAGCTTCTTGCTCGACTTCATCCAAAGCATCAACTACAATTACCAGACGTTCGCTAACAGGAATTTTTTTACTAACTTGTTCTAGTAAATCAGCTAAATTAGCTTTCTCGACATTCTGCAACTGGTAACGCTTAGTTAATTGCTGGCGAATACTTTCAAGAAATAGCTCCGCTCGATTGCTACTAGTTTGGCGAATATTAAAATAGCATGGTGATTTATTGTCCCAGACGTATTTAGCAGCAATGGTACTCTTCCCCATCCCCGCATCACCCACTACTGTAAAATAACCACTGCGATTTTTATTGCAAAATTGCTTAAATGCGTCAAAAACAAACTGACGACCACAAAACGAGCGAATTTTTTCTCTAATTAACGACTTAAATTCTGTTGGATACTCGTCTAAATTCCATTTAGGAAAAGGCTGAAACTCTATTGATTTACTTCTTTTAGCAACCTTAATAAATATTTCTCCAAACTCCTCCAACTCCGATCGCAGTTCAATTTTCATCAATCGGATATCAAATTCTGAGTCCTTTCCCTGCAAAAACTTTTCTACTTCTTTGTAAAAACCCAATGGATCGTTTGAAGTATAAGCACTCCAAAAAGCATTTTTAATTTCTCTTTCTCGAAAAAGATTCAGCAGTACTTCGGGCTTATCTACACCATACTCAATTAAAGAATATACATAAACACCATCAACATCTTTAGGCGGTTGTACTGGGTCAAAATTAAATTGTTTTAAAGTTCTAACTACAGTTTCATTGCGTTGAGCTTGATTAATAACTAGAGAAGCCGCAGGTTTAGCAATACTTTTAAGTACATTAACTACAGGGTCAATATTCATCTTTGCTAGCAGTAGAAATAATTTTTACACCTGTAATTTATCCTAACGACAGATGCCAAAATTAAGCAAATACACACATATAATAGCGATACCTTTAATAAGCTGCACTAACGCACCCTCTCAAACTCTTCCTCCGCGCCCGGTTATTGAGCGAAGTCGAAATACTGCGCCTCTGCGGTTCGATTTTCACACTCATTGCCAAAGCACGTAGACGTAGCCCTCACTTCGGCTGCGCTCAGTGACCGTCGTAGACATCGCCAGCTATTTCGAGTTCCAAACCTCAACGTTGACCTTCTGAGGCTCGACGTTGACCTTCTGAGGCTCGACTTTGACCTTCTGAGGCTCGACGTTGACCTTCTGAGGCTCAATGTTGACCTTCTGAGGCTCAATGTTGACCTTCTGAGGCTCAATGTTGACCTTTTGAAGCTCAACGTTGACCTTCTGAGGCTCGACGTTGACCTTCTGAGGCTCGACGTTGACCTTCTGAGGCTCAACTGTGGCAATATTAACCTTGCAACCATCTCAACAAGTAGAAACTCCATAGATGCTTGGACACTAAAGATAGCCATCTATGGTATAGAAATGTATAGAATCTTGTAAAGATATAAAATATAGTCGTTAAATGCACACATTTCTCGCTTCTTCCTCAATGCAGCGGTCTTTACCACCAAATCACTGTCAGCCTATGAAGATTGTCGCACTGGGGGATAGCTTAATTTATGGATTCGGCGACCCAGAAAAAGGAGGCTGGATTGAGCAACTACGGCGATGGTGGATGTTGCCGGATAGTGCCGGTCACATTCTTTATAATTTAGGGGTAAGAGGCGATCGCACGCAACAAGTAGCCCAAAGACTGGAAGTTGAATTTCGCCACCGCGGTGAACTGCGAAATCGTGTCCCCGACTTGATTATTTTATCCGTAGGCGTGAATGACTCAGCCCGGTTGGCTCATCCCGATGGTAGAAGTTACACAGATTTTACATTGTTTGAAAAGGAAATTGCGTCTCTGCTAGATTTAGCACAGCAACTCTGTCCTGTGTTATTTGTGGGCATGGTGCCAGTGGATGAAGCCAAGATGCCATTTTTAGATTGTTTTTACTATAATCATGCCGACCAGTACCGCTACAAAGAAGCAACTCGAATTGCTTGCAGCAAACGGCAGATTCCTTATTTGGATATTTTTGAGCAATGGATGGAACGCGGTGAAAGTTGGCGACTCAAACGCTTGAGTGAAGATGGACTCCATCCCAATACACTAGGTTATCAAGCTTTGTTAGAAGATGTAATCAATTGGGATGCCATACCTTCAATGAGCTTTGCCAATGCAGCTTACCATTCTAAATTTGATTATCACCTTAAACCATCCTAATAATTATAGATGTGTTGGTGCTTTGGGGCTAGCTGATATTCTCGTATTTGCCATCCTCGCAAAAAGCACCAAAATCTATTTATAAAAACTCTAATTTTTCTATATTATTCATTACTCCTAACTTTTAACTCCTAACTCAGCACTCAGCATTCAGCACTCCTATGACACCAACTTTATTTGGTCGCTGGCAAACTCGATTATTATTACTGATAACTGTCGGCGTACTCGTATCTTTGCCATTTGCAATGGGTTGGATTGGCCCTGGTGCAAACTCGGTTTATTTTTGGATACTTGCTTATGTCGCTATTTTTGGCTTAGGTTGGGATGTACTTTATGACTATCTCCAAAAATTCCGTTGGGATAGAGATTGGCCCGCAGCTTATCAACTCTTAGCTGGGATATGGGAATTGATATTTATATTTTGTGGAGTCAAATTATTTGGCTTTTTACCAATACCTTTACCGAAAGAAGAACTTTCACCAGGAGCTTTTTTATTGCACTATAGTATGGTGTGGCTAGCAGTTTTTATTAGTTCCCAAAGCCTGATGCGAATTATCTTCCTTCGTTGGCGTTTTCGGGGCGGGGAGTGGTTGTAAAATTTCAAATTATCGAAACTAATTTAATCAAAAATTCTAGCAATTTTCAGGTAATTCAACCGTAGGGTAGGGACGTACATTTGTACGTCCCTACAGTTGATTGTGCCTCAAATAGATAAAAAAGGCTATAAATCAATACGCTTGGGTTAGCGCCAAAAACCTTAAGTTGTGTAGGCTGGGGAACCACTGCGCCCTTGCAGTTTCCCGACTTGTACCACTTCGGGGAAGCAAGCTACGCGCAGCGTCTCTCTTTGGGAGAAGCAAGTGGCATTTGAGGAACGTAGACCCGAAGCGGCTTCTCGTTCGTGTAGCGTCTCCGACAGGAGAAGAGTAACCCAACATTTTCATAGCTTTGTTGGGTTGCGCTTTGCTTTACCCAACCTACAATTTTTTACAAAGCCAAGCGTATTGGGCTATAAATCGCAAATTAACAAATCATAAAAAATCATATATGGCGATTTTAGTTTGGATGCAATATGTTGTATTGACGTACAGTTATGTGCGTTATTAAGAACAAGATGACTTTAGAAACCAAAGGAACACATTTATTGTTGTATCTCATCAAATTACAAACAGCTATCTTATGTTTACAAAATTGGCATTTGTGCTGATGTGGTAGTCATATATGAGTAAAACAAGAAAACTTTAAACTCTAGGGAGATTCTTGAATGCAGAGACATCAATCAAGGAAGTACAATGTCAAATTTTGATCTGGTTATTCGGCTATTTCTACAACTTACAGTTATTTTAACCACTTGTCGCATTGTCACAATTTTAGGACGCCGCTATCTTGGTCAAACTGATGTTGTTTGCGAAATGATCGCAGGTGTAATGCTAGGGCCATCACTTTTAGGATTGATTGCACCAGATTTTCAGCAATGGCTATTTCCTAAGCTTCCCATCATCACTGCTGTCGGACTCAAGATACCCAATCCATCAATGTCGATTTTATATGCTATTAGCCAGATTGGATTGGTAATTTATATGTTTTTGATTGGTTTAGACTTTAATACCAAACTCTTAAAACATCATATCAAAAGTGCAAGTTTGCTATCTGCGGCTGGGATTATCACTCCTTTTATTTTAGGAGCGATCGCATCTTTTTGGTTTTATCACAATGGCGATTTCTTTCAACCAAAAGTTATGCCTTGGTCAGCTGCTTTGTATTTGGGTGCATCGATGACAATTACGGCTTTTCCAATGTTAGCTCGTATTCTTTACGAACGCGGTCTTACACAAACCCGCTTCGGTACTTTGGCTTTAGGTGCAGCATCGGTAGATGATGCAGTTGCTTGGTGTTTGCTGGCGATTGTGCTTGCTAGCGTGAAAAATTCTTTAAGCATAGCCATATTAGCAATTGGTGGTGGAATTTGCTATGTGCTATTTGCGATTTTTCTCGGACAACCTCTACTGAAAGCGTTCACACGCATGACAAAACGCGAAGGTGTGAACAGACAAACCCTGACTTTAATGTTGATAGTTTTGATGTTTTGTGCATGGTTTACCGATGTTACAGGTATCTATGCAATATTCGGTGCTTTTGTGTTGGGAGCAGTGACACCACGCGGAGAATTCGCCCAACAAATTCGCCAATATACGGAGTTTTTAACTACTTCTTTTTTGTTACCGATTTTTTTTGTTTTCTCTGGATTAAATACTCAAATTGGATTGGTAAACACACCTATTTTGTGGGGAGTGACGTTGTTAATTATTGCGATCGCAATTCTCGGTAAAGGTGTTGCTTGTATGTTGGCTGCAAAATTGGCCGGGGAAAATTGGCGCGAATCTGCAACAATCGGCGCTCTGATGAATGCTCGTGGTTTGATGGAGTTAATCATCCTCAATATTGGTCTAGAACAAGGTATAATTACCCCAACTTTATTCACTATAATGGTTATTATGGCAGTTATTACAACTCTTATGGCATCACCACTGATTGCCTTTTTATTGCACGGTACAAGCTATGATAAATCTTTGAATTAAGCAAAATTAAATATTAGATTAATTAAGTATTTAGTACAATATCTCAGCTAGTTTTGAGGGTTTTTAGTAAGCGCTTTAGTGCTGAGAAAATTAAGGACTAAAGTCCTTACTACAAACTTGATTACCCATAACGGCTACAACGGCATCGTAACAATAATTAATATAACAACGAAGCACAAATTACTCTTGGGTGTATCTAACAAGCTTGACATTTTCTAGTATTTTAAAGAATTATCTTAGGGAAACCAGATAGTTAATTTTGAGGAAACCATGCACATCGTTATTCTCGTTCTGGTTGAGGTGCTGATTGTTATTGGGCTTTCACGGCTAGTAGGGCTAGCATTTCGTTCTATTAAGCAACCGCTAGTAATTGGTGAAATTGTCGCCGGAATTATGCTCGGCCCATCTTTATTTGGGTTAGTTGCTCCCCATTTAGCAGTTAGCTTGTTTCCACCAGAAACTTTTCCTTTTCTGAATGTTTTGTCTCAGGTGGGACTAATATTTTTCATGTTTCTAATTGGGTTAGAACTAAATCCCAAATACCTCGGCGGTCAATTAGAAGTAGCAGTTTTAACTTCTCATGTCAGCATTTTGGTGCCGTTTTCTCTAGGAACATTGCTAGCGGTAGTACTTTATCCCCTAGTTTCCAATGCAAGTGTATCATTCACCGCCTTTGCTTTGTTTTTGGGGGCGGCGATGTCGATTACTGCCTTCCCAGTGTTGGCGCGAATCATTACTGAAAACAATTTACAAGGAACGCGTTTAGGAACGTTGGCGTTAACTTGTGCAGCAGTGGATGATGTGACAGCTTGGTGTCTCTTGGCAGTTGCGATCGCAGTTGCGCGAACTGGTGACTTTGCTGGTGCTGTACCCACAATTATCGCCAGCATAGTTTACATTGGCTTGATGTTGACAGCAGGTCGTTGGTTCCTACAACGCCTTGCCAAACACTACCTCCGTGCGGGAAGACTCAGCCAATTACTGCTAGCTGGGATTTATATGGCAGTGGTTGCATCGGCGCTAATCACTGAACTAATTGGGATTCACTTAATTTTTGGAGCATTTTTGCTGGGAGCAGCCATGCCCAAAAATGAAGATTTAGTCCGAGAATTGGCAATAAAAACAGAAGATTTTGTCCTAATTTTCTTGCTGCCAATATTTTTTGCCTACAGTGGTTTAAAAACGCAGATTGGCTTGCTCAACCGTCCCGAATTGTGGCTTTTGTGTGCGTTGGTTTTAGCTGTGGCGATCGCAGGCAAATATGTTGGTACTTATGTAGCAGCGCGTGTCAGTGGCATTAGTAAACGGGAAGCCTCGGCACTCGGTTGGTTAATGAATACTCGCGGCTTGACTGAGTTGATCGTGCTAAACATTGGTTTAGAGTTAAAGGTAATTTCTCCCTTAATATTTACCATGCTGGTAATTATGGCATTGGTAACTACATTCATGACCTCGCCACTGCTGGAATGGACATATCCGAAAAAGCTGATCAGGTTAGATGTGGTGGAACCGGAGTTGGAAGCACAAACAGCTACCAGCGTTAATGATGCCGAAACTTATATTCGTCCCTACCGAATTTTAGTGCCAGTGGCGAATCCAAGTACTCAAAAAGGCTTGGTACAGTTGGCAGCAAATATCGCTATCAACTTTCAATATCCCGCTGTTGTTAACCCTCTGAGCCTGATTGAATTTCAAGAAGATTATGCCTTTGAAAGTACGCCAGTTGAAGCAGACCGATTAATCGCCCAGCGTCGCCAGCAGTTAGAAGAATTGATTAATACGCTCGAACCAGTAGAAAAACGTACTCATGTGCATCCGATCGTTCGCATATCTAGCAACGTTGCCCGCGAAACAGCACAGATTGCCACATTAGAACAAGCTGATTTAATTCTCGTTGGCTGGCATCGACCAGCTTTTAGTAGTAATCGTTTAGGTGGACGAGTCGGACAAATGCTTACTACTGCCCCAGTGGATGTAGCAGTGTTTGTAGATAAAGGCAAAGAGCAATTAGAAAGTTTATTAGTACCTTATTCAGCCAATATCCATGATGATTTAGCACTAATACTAGCTTTGAGACTGCTAATCAATCGTGAGACTTGTGTGTTGCAGATATTACAGATAGTAGCAAATCACGCCAAGGAAGAATTGAATTACGAACTAAATACGATGATGGAACAATTGCCCGCCAGTGTACGCGATCGCATTGAAATCAAAATTGTCCAAGCTCCAGATCCAATCCAAGCTGTAGTCGAAGCCTCAAAAAATGTAGACCTAACAATTGCTGGCACCAGTCGTGCTTGGGGTATCGAGCGTCAAACCTTGGGAAGATATACAGATCAACTAGCCATTCAATGTTGCTCCTCCCTGCTGATTACCCGCCGTTACAGTCAAGTCACCGCTCATCTGGCTTCCATGCTTCCTGATGTTAGCAGTCAAGAGCCAACATTGAGGAACTGAGAACATGAATCATTTCAACTTCAAATCTTTAAGTTTTTACGGAGTAGCAATAATTTCAGTGCTACTGTTGTTTAAAACTGTCACTGTTTACGGAGAAAACAAACTCAAGGCTCCTCCGTCAGTTAACGGTCGCTATCGTCTAACCCTAGCCGAGAATTTGCCTAACTGTGAAAAATCGGATACTCTGACGTTAAACATTGAGCAGTCAGGTATTTACTTAAATGCCTCTGTATTACCGGCAAGCGCTAACGCCGACACTGACGAAAAGCACTCTCTGGCAGGTATCTTCAAAAATCAACAATTAAATTTATCTGGAAAAGTTAGTAAATCAATCCTTTGTAATATTCCTCGCCCCCAAAACGATCCTCTAAACTCAGTCACAATTCAAATGCAACTTGTGGATAAAGGTAATATGACAGGTCAATTAACCGTAAATGGTATTCCACAAACTCTGAAATTTACTGCTGTGCCTCAAAAAGCTAATTGAATTGGGGGTGGGTAGAGACGCGATTCATCGCGTCTACAGGATTGAAAGCGCGAAATAAACAGCAATGTAAGTGCATTGTATGGGTTTTATGGAGCAAATAAACAGAATGAATCGGGAACTAAAAACTAAGCAATATTACCAATGGGGCAAGCAGTTATTTAGCATCAGTATATTAAGTTTTTATGCAGCGATCGCCCTCGAAACTTTTACTAATGCTGGTACACCAGGGGCAAAGCTAAATAATTGGCGTTTTTCTCCCAAGACACAGCAACTCGAAATTACCCTCTCAGCAGGCACAACCCCTCGTTATTTCTACCTGGCTCAACCCTCTCGTCTGGTTGTAGATTTACCGAATACTAAGTTGGGCAAAGTTACCACACAACAAAATTATTCTGGAGCAATTAAAAGCATTCGCATTTCTCAGCTAAACGCAAACGATACACGTATTGTCCTAGATTTAGCAGCAGGGACTGTTTTTAATCCCAAAAAGGTACAACTGCAACCAGTTTCCCGAAAAAACTCCACTCGCTGGGTATTACGTCCGGTTATTTCTGGTAAAACTGCTGCCGTAAAATCAGGAAATTCCCCTCCTTCAGCCAAGAAACAACCTCAAACACTCCAAAAGCCGCCTAGTAAACAACCTGTAACCGCTACTAATCAACAATCCCCCTTACTCACAGTTCCGCCTCCATCCAATCAACTGCCCTCAACAACTACTATTAACTCAGGGCAGCCTTTTGTCACTGTACCTGCTTTAAATCAAAATACATCCTCTCCCTCTCAACAACCTGCTTCGAGTCTTCCCCCTGCTTCTTTCCCAAATCAACCCAGTAATTTAAATAACATTCCTCCTTTAGGGGTGTCGGAATTTCCAATTCCAACAATCCCCAACGATCCCGAACCCCAGGTAATCGAGTTTGGTCAACCTTTACCTAAAACTAAATAAAAATTGGGAATTGGGTATGGGGCATGGGGCATTGGGCATTGGGCATTGGGAAAGAGGAGGCAGAAGGCACAAGGCAGAAGTTTTTGAATTTTGAATTTTGAATTTTGAATTTTGAATTGATTTCTCCCTCTGCTTCCCTGCTATGCCCTATGCCCTATGCCCTATGCCCTAATAAATGAATTACTTTCCTCCAACTAACTCCTTCACCTTGTTGATGATGCCGACTGGATCGATACCTTGATATGGGTACTGTTCCCACAAACCGCCGCAACCTTCTTTATAAGTTCCAAGATGGGCATATTTGGGAGTCAACCCCCGCTCTAGTAGCCAGGAACCAAAACGGCTGCCTAAGCCAGTGCGACGGTTGAAGGGTTCTACTACAAGCACAAAAGGAGCGTTACCAACTTTGGTAATTATTTCTTCATCAATGGTGTTTAAAGTTGCTTTGTTAATCAAACCAACGTCTAGCCCTTCTTGCTTCAGGCGTTCTACAGCATCAACGGCACGGTAGAGAGCATCGCCAAAACTGATAATGTAGCCTTGTGTCCCTTCTCGTATAACCTCATCTTTACCGGGAACAAATTTGTAACCACTTCCAAACAAGTCGTTGCCGTTGCTGTCCTGAATATTGGGCACTTTGGAACGGGTGGAGAAAATAAACCGCAGTCCAGGCTCATGGAATACAGCTTCTACACAAGCTGTCATTTGATTATTATCTGCCGGAAAGTACAACTGTGTTGGGTAGCCATCATCCAAGCCATTGTCGGCAAACATATTATTTATACCAAAGTGGCAGCTGTTATCTGCCATGTCATCTATACCCGCATGGGAAAAATGACACAGAACATTGGAATAATTCAGCCGTGCCATCGTGATTTCTGAGATACACATTTCTAAGAAGGCGCTGAAGGTCGCAAAAATACCTTGCTTGCCCTCGTCCATCCCGAATCCAGCCGCAGCAGAGAAGTTGCTCCGTTCCATGATGCCGGAGGAAATAAATATTTCTGGGTATGTTTCATGAATTTTCTTCAAACCGCAGGAGCCTTCTAAGTCACTATCAATGACCTTGACTTTTTCTTTACGCTCCGCTTCACTCATGCGACTGAGGACACCCACTACGGCTTCACCAAATACGCTGCGGTTAGCGCCCCATTTGTCACCCGAACCCAGAAACGTATATGTTTGTTTGGGTTTCTCAATACTTTTAAGGTATTCGACAGCCGCAGTTTGTCCGCGAGATTCTAGATATTTAACTGCTAAATCTACAGAAATGACATCATGACCATGAATGGAACCTTCTAAACCTTCAATACCAGGACACATCGGGCGTTTATTGATAATAGCGATCGCTCCAGGAGTATTCACAGCTTCGCAAATCCGACGGTATAAATCGTCTAAGTCTTCGCCGTCTCCCTGAAGTACTTTCAAACCGTGCCCTTCTAAGGTTTTGGCGACATTAAAACCAGGTAAATATTTAGAAGGATGTCCGGCGATCGTTACATCGTTGTCATCAATAAGCAGTTTGACGTTGAGATGTTGAGCCACAGCCAAACGAGCAGCTTCGGCATCGTTGCCTTCTTGCTGCGAACCATCAGAACCGAGACAGAAAACAGCCTTGCCTGGATTTGCCATTGCCACACCATTAATGTAAGGCCAAATATGCCCCAAGCGCCCAGAACTAAATTTCACACCAGGAGTTAGTTTTAGTTCGGGGTGTCCCGGTAAATTGGAATGTGCTTGCCGATAATGTAAAAGTTGCTCGGCAGGTAAGTCACCATGCAACGTTGCCATTAGATATTGGGTGGCGACTCGATGTCCTGCTTCATCAAAGAAAATCGGCACAAATTGCTCCGATGCTCCCCGGAAAAAGGCATCGAGAATCATTACCTCCGGCACTGTATCGTATGGGCCGCCAGTATGACCGCCGACTCCACTAGCAGCGCCAGTCGCCGTAAAAAAGACGATCGCATCTCGGCAAAGTTGAATATTCGCTTTGAGAGTCTCTCGCTGTTCATCTGTCAGGCTCGAATTTGCCGGATTGAGCGCTAAAGGTTTGTAAGCACCGAGATCGATTGGAAATTGGGTATTAATAGTAGTCATGGTTTATTGATTGAATAAAAAACAATTTGAACAGATTGGAATGCAATACGGTTCGGATAAGATCCCCCCGCCTATGGCGACCCCCTTTTTAAGGGGGTAAAAGAGGGTCAGAAGCCCCTTTTTAAGGGGGGTTGGGGGGATCTTCGAGGAATAAGCACATTAACCGAACCGTATTGAGATGGGATGCGCGATCGCATTACAAAAAAATTGTTAAAACCCTCATTGGGCAACAATTATCCAAGCTCAAGCTAACCACTCAGAACCTTTGTGGAACCGTGTGATTTCATCAAATGCCAAAATCAATACATGCAATTGTGCATGAATGTGCTTGAATTCAATTGAAGTTACGGATTACCGTACAAGAACTTGCATATCAATAAGTATAAACTCACAAACGTGCAATTTCAAGTCCAAAAACGCAATTTCAGGAAAATTAATTATGCTAACTGCTGAACGACGACAATTCATCTTAGAAATTCTGCGTCGTGATAAAAAGGTACTTTCGACAGAACTTAGTGCTGTTCTCAAGGTTTCTGAGGATACGATTCGCCGGGATTTGCGAGAACTGGCACAAACCGGACTATTGCAACGCGTTCATGGGGGAGCGCTCCTGAAATCTCCAGCTACCGCCAGTTATGCCGATCGCCAAAAGCAAGCGCCAAAAGAAAAGGAAGCGATCGCTCGGACAGCAGCAAAATTAGTTAGTACAGGACAGGTGGTGATTTTAGATGGAGGTACAACAACTCTCCAAGTAACCCGTCATTTGCCCCTAGATTTGCACGCAACAGTGATCACAAATAGTCCGCCAATAGCAGTTGCTTTAGCAGAACATCCCCATATAGAAGTTGTGATGTTAGGTGGACAACTCTACAAAAAAGCCTTGGTGAACGTGGGTACTGTCACAATTGAGACATTACGGATGATTCGTGCAGATTTGTGCATGTTGGGAGTTTGCAGTTTGCATCCAGAAGTTGGGATTAGTGTACCTAACTTAGACGAAGCCCATGTCAAACGAGCGATGATTGCTGGATCGGCTGAGGTAGTCGGATTAGTCACAGCAGAAAAACTAGACACGGCTGCTCCTTATCTCGTGGAGTCCATTCATGCCCTGACTTACCTAGTAACAGCACCGACAGTATCTAATAATATGCTGAGTGCCTACAAAGCTTTAGGTTTAACAATTATACGTGACGAGTACGAGTGAGCTGATGAAGGCAGATGCGATCGCAGGGAACTGGGGATTGGGGAGACAAGGAAGACAAGGAAAATAATTCCTCACTTCTAACTCCTAACTCAGCACTCAGAACTGTTTTGCCCAATGCCCAATGCCCAATGCCCAAATCTAAAATCTATCCGTTTCCTGAGGTGTTCCAACTGCTCCCGGTTGAGCGTTGAAGAAGTTTTGAGCCGCTTCATTCTGATATATACATCTAATATCAGGTTTGTCACTGTCCAAGTTACCTGTAAAGCCAAAGGTGTTCAGGCGATTTTTGCAATCTCTTACCTGATCGGATGTCACTAACTTACGTTGCTCTAAAAGCGCCCAGTTATTTTGTCGGAGAACGCATCCAGGACGCATAGTGGGCTGGGAAACATAGACATTAAAGGGGCTGAGAGTAACGAACAATCTAGCGTCCATTACCATTGCACTGGCTCCATACTGCACACAAATTTCAGGGTTTGGTGCTTTGGTGTCAATGAAGTCACGGGAAGCCACATTTGCTGGGGACAATGTGGCTGTAGAACTAAAAGCAATGCCAATCCCAATTCCCAAAATCAACACCCCTCCCATAATTGCGATGGTGGTGAAGTTAAATAGAGGGGATTGGAAAATAGAGGGTTTAGAAGTAGTAGCCGATCTACCAGTAGATTTACGTTTCATTGTTGCTTAATCACCTTCACGCCGATTTGGGAGGGAGTAGTCTAAAGTTTTTTCTCCCTCTTTCAGTATGCCTATTCTTGACTGTAATTGCCTGTGATTTTCTCTGCGATATTCTTGTTAAATGAGAAAAATACTAGTTTATCTAGATATTGGAACAAAATTTTAATACTTTTAATTGTTATCAGATATAGCTATTTACTTTCACAATTGATCTAGTCAGAATGCTTAAACTATCTAACTGTTGTTGTTAATTATTCAATTTTTCGGATGAGATATTTTTGTTTACCCTAATAGTACGCCAAGGGAACTTGGCGGGGTAAAGGTTAAAGGGGAAGTGGGAAAGGGTTTAAATCCCTTACCCGTTTTCCCTTTCCCCTTTCCCCAGTCCTCACAAGCGCATTTTTGGGTTCGCAGACTACTAGTAATTGATGTGTAAAACAATGTAAATTAAGATTTAATGAAATTTTCATAACTAATTGAAAGCAAGTGACATCTCAAAGAGCACTACCTTCGGGCAAGAGGTTCAATTCGCAACTTCAAATCTTCCTGGCTGATAGTCTGACTATTTTTTGGGGAGATTGGCTAGATTTACGCGTGAGAATTTTACCAGTTGCTGCATCAGGTTTAATATCGCCACTGATATATATTTTAGCTTTTGGCTTGGGTTTAGGTAGTTCCATCAAACCCAGTTCGGGAATTAGTGGTAACTATGACAACTATTTGGAATTTATATTACCGGGAATGGTGGCGCTGTCGTCGATGACAGTTAGCTTTGCTGGAACGACATTTTCAATTTGTGGAGACAGATTATTTACCAAAACCTTTGAGGAATTGTTGTTAACTCCCATAAATCCCTTAGCGTTGTACATCGGTAAAATGCTGGCGGGAGTCGTGCGGGGTTTGATGACTTCCGGTTCCGTGATTTTGGTAGCGTTGCTCCTAAGTGGAAACTGGAATTTTGTCAACCCACTGTTTTTACTGTTAGTGGTGCTCAATTGTGCGGTATTTGCTGGATTAGGAGTGATTGTAGGGTTGAGTGTGCGATCGCTCGAATCAGTTGGACTCTACAATAACTTTATTATTATCCCCATGTCATTCTTAGGGGCAACCTTCTTTGACCCTGGTACATTACCGGCAGCCCTTAAAGTCGTAGTTTACCTGTTACCGTTAACCTACGCCAGCATCGGACTGCGTGCAGCTGCCCATTTACCCTTGTCTCAGTTTCCTTGGTACAGCATACCGATTTTGTTGGTGGTTGCGATCGCTCTTTCTTTCTGGGGTGCTTATAAATTTGCTCATCAACAAGATTAAAGTAATTCGTAATTCGTAATTCGTAAAAGCATTGATTACAACCTGTGCTTTAACTGTTGAATTTTCTGTAAAACTTTTTCCCGATGCTGCGTTAGCTTGATCCATCGGGGTAGGCGACTGGCAAGACTGCCATTGTGCCAGCCTAATGACTCATCTGGCAAGCGTTCTCGCAACCTTGATTGAACATAGCTTTCCAGGAAGTTCAAATGAGCTTCATTATATGCCCATAGCAACTGACCGCAACAAGAGATTTGTAGCCACAAGGGCAAGCCAAAAAAATGGTCTAATATTCCATAGCGAGAATTTCTTTTATGCCTGTAATTGTTCTGCAACAATAGCAGTGCAGATTTTCGTTTAGCAGCATTTGACTGTTGTTTTGTATAGCTACAGTGCTGACAGGTAATTCTTTTCATGGAACTGAGACTTGATTGCTCAGAGTTTACAGTCAATACCTTGGCAATGCGATTGCATTGGGGACAACATACTAAAATTTCTTGCTCAAAATCAGAAAGCCGTTTGCTATAGTCTCTAAATCTTATAACCATTTCATCTCAAACCTGCTATGTTGTAGCGTCCCGTTAAGACAGCAATGAACCACAGTTCATCAAAAGCCAGGATAATTACTTATGCTTCACATCTTGTCTAATCTGTCAATGCATAAGTTCTAATTTGGATTTTTTATAAAGATTGCGTGAAATTACTAGTTATCATGATAAAGCATTACAAGAATTGCTTTATAAATCAACCTATGAGTAAATATCAACTCAGTAAACAGGCACACCTTAACCACTATTTATCTAGCAAGTAGATGCGGTTAAAAAGTGAGTTTTTGCTGTTTGATTTAACTCACACGTTATAGCATTCTGTTAAGAAATATCAGAAGGACACAAATATGACTAGAATTGCCACAAAAATAGCCTTGTCTGCTCTAGGAGCAGCAGGAATTAGTTTTTTGTCTTCGACACCAGCAAGAGCCGTCATTTTTGTAGAACCCATTGTGACGACTAAAAATCAAGCCATACTCGATATCAAAAAACCAAGAACCCTTACAGGGTTTCTACCAGGGGAAGTAATAGAATATGGTGTTCCAGATGTAGCTAATAACTTTGTAAATGCTACCGGATACGATATAAATAGCTTGGTCTTTGATTTAAAAACGCTGTCCTATAGTAATCCGAATTCTACTCCACCATTTGATAATGAACCAGTCGAGTGGGGAGATGTTAATGGAGATGGGAAGATTGGTTCCTCTGTTAACCCCGATCTGAAGGATGTTTTTAAAGACATTACTATCAAGGGTAGTACTGTCACTTTTAGTGGTGGCGTAATCCCTAATGGAAGCCTATTTTACAATCCATTCGCTAGCCTACCTAATCTAGCGCCAGGTGCTGGAATCATTCCACCAATTCCAGCAGATCAAGAAGATAAAGACGGGCCCATCAGAGTGGCTTCTTATTACACCGCTGTTCCTGAATCAACTAACGTTTTGGGCGTACTGGTTTTTGGCGCTTTAGGTGTAGCTTTCAAATTAAAGCGATCGCTCTGTTAAGAGGACTGGGGGGAGCAGAGGGGCAGGGGAGCAGAGGGGCAGGGGAGCAGAGGAAGCAGGGGAAGCAGGGGAAGCAGGGGCAGAAGAATTATTGATTATTACCCAATGCCCAATGCCCAATGCCCAATGCCCAATGCCCAATGCCCCTGCCCTCATTCTGTAATTAACTCACGATACACTGTCATAGTTTCCTGATGGACGCGGGCAACACTCAGCCTATCTAAGTTTTTCTTTGCCCGCTGTTTCCACTCTTGCAGCATCTCGGCGTTACTCAGTAATTGCACTAAAACCCCAGCTAAAGCATAACTATCTTTTGCTGGCACTAAAAGACCTGCTCGCCCGTTGTCTAAAGCTTCAGGAATCCCGTCTACCTGAGTGCCGACGATCGCAGTTCCAGTTTCTCTAGCTTCCGAAAGCACCAAAGGGCACGGGTCACGGTGAGAAGCCAGCACAAATATGTCACAAGATATCAAATAGCGTTGAGGTTCTGGTTGGAAGCCTTCAAAATGAATGCGTTCTTGTACAGAAGTTGCTTGTGCCTGTGCCTCAAATAGCTGTTTATCAGGGCCATTTCCTACCAAATAAAGATGGGCTTGGGGAAAATCTGAGGCAATTTGTTCAAAGGCAGCAATTAACTCAGCAATTCCTTTGCGTTGATACATCCCGGCGACAGTGGCGATCGCTGGATGCTGTAATGATAAAGGTTGATAATCTTGTATTTGTCGGGTGCGAGGACTGCCTAAAGTGCCATTACATACCACTCGCAACTTGTTTTCTGGAATACCACGCCTAATCATAGAATCACATACAGCTTGACTGACAGCAATTACTCTGTCAGCTAAACCCATCAGCAAGCTAGCACGCTGAAATTCATTGTGGACTGTAGAAACTAAAGCATATTTGCGTCCCTTAAAAATGCGTGCTAATATTACCCCCGTCATCATGTGAGCATGAACAATATCCGGCTGAAATTCAGCTGCGATCGCTCGGTAACGTATAGCTGCTTTAATCGTATTTAGCGGTTTCCTGCTTTGGTCTAAGTGGTAATGTTTGACACCACAAATATCTAGTAAAGCCTCGTATTCTCCACCAGCAGAAACAACCGCGACTTCATAACCAGATTTTGCCTGTAGACAAGCCAGATCCACAGCCACATTCACAATACCGTTACCTATTTCTTGAATGTGGTTCAAAATATGTATGATTCGCATAATCTTTGAGACGTGTATAAAAAATAAAGATAAGTAACTGAATAGAAATCAACATAATTATTGAGGTCTTCAGCGACAACTAAAAAGTAGTCAGTAGTGCGTAAAAGCGCTTCTAACCAGTTACTTAGCTTAAAGACTTATTCAGTAACGGCTCAATAAATCGGGGTAAAACTCCAAAATTCTGAAGGCTGAATCTGCTATTTAAAGTTGCTATAACCTTATTTTCTATTTCTTAATACTCTGGTATCGAACTCTAGTACCCCACAGCAGATTATATAAATTCCATTTCACACAGCAGTCAAAACAGAGAATAAAAAACTGGCAGCAATCCCGTAAGTGATGGCTACCTACTATTTGCCCAATCGGGTATTTCTACACAAGTTAATTATAATTACGGTAAGAGTGATTACACTACCACATTGGCAACTTTGAAGAATTTCACAGCTACCGATCTGGTAATTGGTAGTAACGTCCTCATCTAGTACTGAGAGTTCGACTGGGCGCTCATGGGCAAGTCCACCAGTGGCACAGAATCTAATTCTAAATTTTGAAGACTGGCGCTTTTATTCTGGGCATTTTGCCAGACATCATAGTACAACTCAATCAATACAAGTTTACGAACCTGAGAATTGTTTCCCTGAGAGCGGCGTGATGAAATAGCAGTTAGCAAAAACTTCCAAGACCGAGGAGAAAGTATAGATGGATCTATCATGGAAAGAAAACTCTTGAGATTTTTTTGCTTCAGTGCAACTAAAATCCAATGGAGTCTTAGGTAATTTTTTATATCCTGAAAGACAGGAATCTTTGAGCGATGTTGCTCATTTACCAAGGCGTAAATTTTTTCCTTCATTAAAATATTTGTCGCCAACCGCTGAGACAAAGAAAACTTCTGATTATACGCACCCGGCCAAATAGTGCGGTAAGCAAGACACTGATTGAAGAAAATAGCATCGCCAAACTGAGCAATCCGAATCCAGGAATCGATGTCATCACAGTTAGCATCGAGTGTGGAGTCCCAACCACCACTTTGTAGGAAAGCATCACGTCGACAAGCTACTTGTACAGGTGTGCCAAAGGGTACAAGCTCTAAAAGCATCCCATAGTGAATATCGGCTTGGGGGATATAAAAAGCTAAACCGGGGCCAACTTGGGGGGTGCGAGAGAGTTCAACTTGATTGCCATCCACCTGAGCCGCCACACAAGAGCAGATTACAGCATCGGGACGAAGTGCGATCGCCTTTGCCATCTCTTCTATGCAGTTGGGCGCTAAATAGTCATCATCATCTAAAAACTTAATCCAGTCGCCGCTAGCTTTGGCAACTCCAGCATTTACCGTTGCTGCATGACCAAGGTTTACTTCGTTACGATGGTAAACAACCTTATCCCCTAAGCTTTTGAGATAGGTTTGGGTGTCATCATCAGAACAATCGTCAGCAACAACTACCTCGCACTCAATTGTTTGGTTACGAGCCGAATCAATTGCTCTTTTCAGCAAATTCAAGCGATTATAGGTACTGATGACGATGCTAAATTTCATAAATTTTTCCTTTGTAGTACGGCATTCTGCAATATAGCTTCGATCTTTAAGCTGTTGTATCAGTACAATTATCAATCCTAACAAGTAGACTGAAATAGGATTATCGATTTATCATTGATGATCGTGAGTTTTTTTAAGCAGACAGAAAGACTATGAACGCTCAAGAGATTATCCGCTCCATTGAAGCGGAACAGATAAAATCGAATGTGCCCGACATTTATGTGGGCGACACTGTAAAAGTGGGAGTGAAAATCAAGGAAGGCGAAAAATACCGCGTGCAACCCTATGAGGGAGTTGTGATTGCCAAGCGCAACGGCGGCATCAACGAAACTATTACAGTTCGTAAGGTTTTTCAAGGCGTGGGCGTTGAGCGGGTATTTCTGTTGCATTCTCCCCGGATTGACAGCATTAAGGTGTTACGTCGCGGTAAAGTCCGCCGTGCTAAACTGTATTATCTCCGCGATCGCGTAGGTAAGGCAACCCGAATCAAGCAACGGTTTGACCGCCCTTTGTGATTCGGACTGCAAAAGAAAAGGAATGGGAGAAATCTCAAGCTGCAAGCGGCATCTGCCGCTGACTTGTTTTAAGGGCAAAATTAAGGTATGATATAAATCGCATATTGCGTTAAACTGAAATTTAGTTCAGCGCAATCACTGAATAAAAAACAGCTTGTGCGCTCTTAGTTCAGTTGGTAGAACGCAGGTCTCCAAAACCTGATGTCGGGGGTTCAAGTCCTCCAGGGCGCGCTCAAGAGCAAAAAAACAAAGCCCGAAATAATTACGCAACTGCTAATATAGCAGTTAGCGCTAATAATTTCGGGTAAACTTATTGTATTTGCAGTTGTTTTACTGACAGTAAGTGAAATAGAGTCGAAACTGCAAAACCTAGATGACAATTAAACAGGATCTAGTATAAGAAACGGGAGATAAACGGTCGTGGCCAAAAAAAGTGAAGCAGAATTGCCAGAAACAGCAAATGGGTTTAGCTTTGGCAACTTCATACAGGGAACCAAAGAAGAGCTTGAAAAAGTAGTTTGGCCCAGTCGGAAACAGATAGTGAGCGAATCCGCCGCTGTGTTGTTAATGGTGGCACTTTCCGCATCTTTGATATACTTGGTCGATGGATTGTTTGCTTGGGCAGCAAAACAGGTGTTCTAATGAGTTTTGCAACAGATGAACCACGCAACTCAATGTTGCAGTCAGAAGAAACAGCAGAAGCAGAAGCAGCAGAAGCAGCGTCAAAAGAAGCACGCTGGTATGCAGTACAAGTAGCTTCAGGCTGTGAGAAGCGTGTAAAGACTAACTTAGAGCAACGCATTCAAACTTTTGATGTCGCTGACAAAATTATCCAAGTAGAAATTCCGCAGACGCCAGCGGTGAAAATCCGCAAAGATGGCAGTCGCCAGCATACAGAAGAAAAAGTTTTCCCTGGCTATGTGCTGGTGCGGATGATGATGGATGATGATACTTGGCAGGTGGTACGCAACACCTCTCATGTAATTAACTTTGTCGGTTCAGAACAAAAACGTGGTAGCAGCAAGGGTCGCGGTCATGTCAACCCCATACCACTAAGTTCTTCAGAAGTTGAACGTATATTCAAACAAACCAGCGAACAAGAAGCTGTTGTCAAAATTGACATGGCTACTGGTGATAAGATAATGGTGCTTTCTGGTCCATTTAAAGACTTTGAAGGCGAGGTAATTGAAGTCTCTCCAGAACGGAGTAAACTTAAAGCCTTGCTCTCAATTTTCGGCAGGGATACACCAGTAGAATTGGAATTTAATCAGGTAGAGAAACAGAGTTAAATACAAATGGCGAAGAAAGTAGTGGCGGTCATTAAACTGGCCCTGAATGCTGGAAAAGCCAACCCAGCACCGCCAGTTGGTCCCGCCTTGGGTCAACATGGTGTCAACATCATGATGTTTTGTAAAGAGTACAACGCCAAAACAGCAGACCAAGCTGGAATGGTGATACCTGTAGAAATTTCGGTTTTTGAAGACCGGAGTTTTACATTCGTACTCAAAACGCCACCCGCATCAGTACTGATTCGGAAGGCGGCGAAAGTTGAAAAAGGCTCAAATGAACCCAACAAAAAGAAAGTTGGGTCAATAACCAAAGCACAATTGCAAGAGATAGCCCAAACCAAACTCCCCGACCTCAATGCCAACGATATCGACGCGGCAATGAAGATTGTGGCAGGAACGGCTAAAAATATGGGTGTAACAGTTACGGATTAGTCATTGGTCATTGGTCATTAGTCATTAGAAAAAATCAACAAATCACAAATGACAAAGGACAAATGACAAAAGACAAATAACTAAAAATTATCGGGGGAGAGGCGAGGCTTCGGAATTACCCCAGGAGAACAAATGCCAAAAATATCGCGTCGTTTGCAGGGTCTGCAAGCAAAAGTAGAAGAAAAAGATTATCAACCCCTAGAGGCTTTAGCCCTTCTTAAAGACACAGCAACAGCTAAATTTACCGAAGCTGCTGAAGCGCATATCCGGTTGGGAATTGACCCCAAGTATACAGACCAACAGTTGCGGACAACGGTAGCACTGCCCAAAGGTACAGGACAAATCGTCCGCGTGGCGGTGATAGCCAGAGGAGAAAAGGTCAACGAAGCAAGCAACGCTGGTGCTGATATAGTTGGATCGGAAGAACTGATTGACGAAATCCAGAAAGGTAGAATGGATTTTGACAAGCTGATTGCCACGCCCGATGTGATGCCACAGGTGGCAAAGCTGGGTAAGTTGCTTGGGCCGCGTGGTTTGATGCCATCGCCCAAGGGTGGAACCGTAACATTTGATATCGGAAGTGCGATCGCAGAATTCAAAGCAGGTAAATTAGAATTCCGGGCCGATCGAACTGGTATTGTCCATGTTATGTTTGGTAAGACAACCTTCTCGCCTGAAGATTTGTTAGTCAACCTGAAGGCATTGCAGGAGACAATTGACCGTAACCGTCCTTCAGGAGCTAAAGGCCGTTATTGGCGCACATTTTATGTGTCAGCCACAATGGGGCCATCAATTAAAGTTGATATCAGTGCCCTAAGAGATTTGAAACTGAGCCAAGCAAGTTAATTTTTAGTCATTAGTCATTTGTAAAGGCAAAGGACAAATGACAAAGGACAAATGACAAAATTAAATAAGCAAAGCCGGAGACAGCAGGTGCTAACAGCTTAAATATCCTGCCGAGGTTAAAACTCTAATTGTCAGAATTACCACCCATAAAGGTGTGATAACTATGGCATCACGAGTCTTACTACTCAACCCCGGCTAACTTAGCCGGGGTTTGTTGTTTGGATTCAGGTTGAGAAAAAACACACAACTAGGGCACTTCCCCGATTGTTTTAAGGAGGTGAGATTGGAATGGGTAGAACAGTAGAAGATAAAAAAGAAATAGTTGCTGACCTCAAAGAAACTTTGAGTGAGTCAACTCTGGCACTGGTAATTGACTATCAGGGGCTAACAGTTTCGGAAATCACAGACTTACGGCGGCGGTTACGTCCCAGTGGCACTGTTTGTAAGGTGACGAAAAACACTTTAATGGGCATTGCTATCAAAGACGATGAAAAATGGCAGCCTTTATCGGAATTGCTCAATGGTTCTTCCGCCTTTTTGCTGGTAAAAGATGATTTTTCATCGGCAATTAAGGCGTACCAAGAATTCCAAAAAGTCACCAAGAAGACAGAACTTCGCGGTGGTGTACTGGAAGGTCGCCTACTCAAAGAACCTGATGTCAAGGTACTAGGAGACTTGCCATCTAAGGAACAACTCATCGCCCAAATTGCTGGGGCTATCAATTCCTTGGCTACCAAGATTGCTGTGGGTATCAACGAAGTTCCTGGTTCGCTGGCTCGTGCTTTGCAGGCTGTGGCCGACCAAGAGCAAAGTGGTGGTAGTACCGAAACTGCTGCTGTGCAAGATAGCGGCACCGAAAGCACTGCTGAAGGTGATAGTAGCACTGAAACTGCTGCTGAATAGACTTCGTGGTTCATCAGTCAAAAGTCAAAAGTCTATAGTTAAAGACTAATGACCCATGACAAATAAATAATCAAAATTACAGGAGTTATATCAATGTCTGCTACAACCGATAACATTTTAGAACAACTAAAAACTCTTTCTTTGCTGGAAGCTTCTGAATTAGTCAAGCAAATTGAAGAAGCTTTTGGTGTAAGTGCTGCTGCACCTGTTGGCGTAGCGTTTGCAGGCCCTGGTGCTGC
Source organism: Nostoc sp. DedQUE07 (assembly GCF_034530975.2). Taxonomy (NCBI): domain Bacteria; kingdom Bacillati; phylum Cyanobacteriota; class Cyanophyceae; order Nostocales; family Nostocaceae; genus Nostoc; species Nostoc sp. DedQUE07. The sequence continues at coordinate 24,968 of NZ_JAVRCC020000033.1, forward strand.
TGCTGCTCCTGCTGAAGAAGCTGTTGAGCAAACTGAGTTTGAAGTCATTCTCGAATCAGTCCCAGCTGATAAGAAGATTGCCGTACTGAAGATTGTCCGCGAATTGACCGGTTTGGGTCTGAAAGAAGCTAAAGACTTGGTGGAAGCTGCGCCCAAGGCAGTTAAAGAAGGTGTTGCTAAGGATGCCGCTGAAGATGCTAAGAAGCGCATCGAAGAAGCTGGCGGTAAGGTGACTGTTAAGTAGTCACAATTCTATTACCACTTTTTTATTAAGGAGCCTAAGTTAGGCTCCTTTTTTTATCGTAGAATCTTATGTTGCAGAGAAAAATAGTATTAAGTATTACAACGCTAATTTGTTGTTAAAAAAGCAAGGGTTAGATTAAGTTGGGTTGATTTGCTTTCTTACCCATTGACGAAATGCCCTAAGCGTTGGGCTTCTACCTAAAGTTCGGCTTTGTTCGACAAACCAGGGAATTTCTTCAACAGTGGGCAAGTTGGGAAAAATAGAACTAATTTCAGACTCAATGTATTTGCCATCCTGAAGAATATTAATTTGTAGCTTGCCATTTTCATATCGCCACAGTTCAGGAAATCGCAATGCTTCGTAAGCATCTAGTTGAGTTTTAGAAGTAACATCAACTTCAATTGCTAAGTCAGGTGGCGGGTCAACCCTCAAGTCTATTCGCTCTTTACCAATCATTTGAGCATGATTTTGAATGTAGAAAGAGTCATCAGGCTCTACACCAAAAGCCATATCTTCACGCTTGAAAGTGGTTGAGCCAAATGTTTCACAGTCAATTTCTAACTCTTCCAAAAGAATTTTTACCAAATCTCCAATGATGATTTTGGCTTTCTCATGCTTTGGTAATGGCATTCTCATCTCCAGAGTTCCCTGGCTGTAAGCCAATCGAGTGGTTCGATGGTCGCCAAGTTCTTCTAAAATCGCCTCAAATTCTTGCCAGCTAACATCGTGGAGTATTACTCTATGTCCCGGCGGAACACTTAATTGTCTTAATTGAAGTGTTACCATTACTTACTATTGAAATTTTAGGTTGAAGCTTGCAAAAGCCAATATTAGACTATCGTAGCAAGGAATAATATTGTACTACTAAACTTGCGATCAGATATGCAAAAAATAAGCACTGTTAGTCGAGCTGTATTTCAGGGAAAACTATAACTATAACTTCTCTATTAAAACAAAATTGAGAAATAATTATGGATTTAAATGGATTAATTTGGACTAAAAACGTAAAACCTATAGATGGTGAAAATTGGGCTTATCACAGTATACCTACCATATATCCAGACTTAAAGATTTTTGCTTTACATTGGAGAAATTTAGAAAATAAAGACGAAATAAATGCCAAAACCCCACAAGAAGGTGAACTGATAATTTTAAGACAACGTAGCAAAGTAACCCACATTGTTCAAATCCTGAACAATCAACTTTATCCTGACAAAAATGCTGAAGATGAATTTAATATTTATCGTATTGTCCAAGTAGTTTGGATGACGGATAATTGGGATCATTCTCCAGATAAGAATACAGTATTTGGTTATGATATTAATTTCCCTCCCAATGGAAAAGCAATAAAGTTGGAAAATATACAAGGATTCCAAGAACGGTGGAATACAAAAGGATTAACGTTTCAACAGCACGTTCAAAACCTATTAAAAATTAATTAACAAAAAGCCCTGCACCTTTAAGTGCATGGCTTTGATTTTAAATAAATCCAAAATTACCTGCCCTTTCTATGAATAACTCGTTCAGTAAGCTTTTCCGGCACTATTAGAGATGGTCATATTTTCGATGGAAAGAACCAACGCCAAGAGTGAACGTAGCAAATAATGTATAGTGTATTTTGCATATAATTAAAATTATATCAAGCTATTGACCCGATCGGAAACTTTTAAGGTTTTGAGATTCCTGTTTATGGCTGGATCATAATAGGTACTGCGCCTTTTTCAGAACCAATAATTACCAGCTTAGAATTATTAGATTGAGCTAGCTTTTCTGTAGCTTCAATCGCTCGTAATTGCAGCACTTGGTTGCTAAGTCCATTTGAGAGAATTTTTTGGGAATCTGCTATACCTCGCGCTTCAATCAGCTTTCGTTCTGCCTCTTGACGCTCTTTCTCTAAAACAAATTTCATCTGCTGATTTTCTTGCTCTGTCTTCAGTTTATTTTGAATTGCAGCTTGTAGAGAATCAGGCATTTTGATGTTTCGTAAAAGAGCTTCCTCAACGAGGAAACCCAAAGCTGGTATCTCTTGGGTGAGTTGCTGGTCAATTTTTTGGGCGATTTCTTGGCGTTTGGTAGAGTAAATAGCATTGGCTGGGTAGTTTGCCGTGATGGCGCGGACAGTAGAGCGGAATCTGGAAATCACCAGTTGTGTTTCATCAGTTCCAATTGTTTTATATACTGTAGCTGCCTTTTGTGGATCGAGCTTGTACTGAAGACTGACATCAAGATTTAGGCTCAAACCTTCTTGGGATGTTGCATCTACATTTTCCTTTATATCCTTAAGGCGAGTAGAAAAATTCAGCACCTTGCTAAAGGGGTTAAGCAAGTGGACACCAGGATTAAGAGTAGTTTCGGAAACCTCACCAAAGAAATTGACGACACCGACATTACCAGGTGGGACAATCACCAAAAGCCTAGAAAAAGAATTTAGTACTGCAATGCTGCCAATCAATATCATAATTGTGCGTATTACTAAACGCGACCTTTCATCAGATATCCTATCTGTATTGAGATAGACGAGAATTGCAATTAGGCTAGTTACAAGAGATACTATAAAGCCCATGAGTTTTTTGTGTGTAGTTAAGACGAATATGCTTAATCACATAATTCCCAAATGCTTTTATGAAATTTATATCATTTCACACAAGTTAGAGGTTTATGAATTCTTTTATAGATTGAAAAAGATTCCCGACTTTTCTCAGAAGTCAGGAATCTTAGCTTTGAAGCGATGCCTGCGGCGGGCAAAGCTTACGCTACTCTACAATTAATTCAAAATCGAAAATTATACCAATTCAATTAATGATTGCAACACATCTTTGGGTAAAGACGCGACGCCAGTCGCTACAACGGGGGGAACCCCGCAACGCGCTGGCTCATGAATCGCGTCTCTACAAATGGTCTATTTATCGCATTCTTTTTTCAAATTGGTATTACTTGCCGTTGCCGTTACTACCATTGCCATTGCTATGAATGACGCGTTCGGCAAGCTTTTCGGGTACTTCTTGGAGATGGTCATATTCCCAGTGGAAGGAACCAACGCCAAGAGTGAGCGATCGCAGCTCTACAATAAAGTTTTGCATCTCTGCTTGTGGCAAGTATGCAGAGACATTATCCCAGCCTTGCCAATCGTTTCTACCCTCATAGCCTAAAATTTGCCCCCGTCTACCACTCAACAGTTGCAGCACTTTGGAGGTAAATTCGCTCGGTGTGGTAACATCTACCCGCAAAATCGGTTCTAACAAGGTAGGTTCTGCTTGGGCTATCCCCGTTTGCATTGCCAATCGGGCAGCTTGCTTAAATGCTTGTTCGGAACTGTCAACGTTGTGATACGAACCATTAGTCAGAGTTACCGCCACATCAACTATTGGGAAGCCTAAAGGCCCGTGTGTCAAAAATTCCCGCACGCCCATTTCTACGCCGGGAATGTACTGTTTAGGAACCACGCCGCCGACAATGGTTTCATTAAAGTTAAAACCTGTACCGCGTGGTAAGGGCTTGATTTCGAGAAAAACATCACCAAACTGTCCGTGACCACCGCTTTGGTGTTTGTAGCGCCCATGAACTGAAGCCACTGTTTTGCGGATGGTTTCCTTGTAAGGCACTTGCGGCAAGTGGGTTGTCATTGGCAAGTTATATTTGCGGCGCAGTCTGTCTAAGGCGACTTGTAAATGAATCTCGCCTTGACCCCAAAGAATAACTTCGTGGGTATCGCCATGTTGTTCCCAAGCAAGTGAGCAGTCTTCTTCTAATAACTTGGTGATGGCACTGCTGAGTTTAACTTCATCGTTGCGTTTTTCTGGTGTAATAGCCAGAGCATACACGGGTTCCAACTCTACAGCTTTGGGTAATTTTATTGCCGACTGCTGTTCTATAGAGATTGTATCGCCTGTCTTAATTCCTTCTAAACGGCTCAATGCGACAATTTCACCAGCACTAACTTGGTTAACTGACTGCTGTTGTTGTCCCATCAGGCGGTAAATTCCACCAGTGCGAATGCCATTGAGGACGATGCCATCAGTTAATTTGCCGCGCCAAACACGCACCAGAGAAAGTTTGCCACCTTGGGGAGTGTAATAAGTTTTTAATACCTGCGCTAAAGCTGTATCACCTTTGATGTTTTTTAAACGACGTTCTGCTGTAGTTTCTGGTTCGGGGGCTTCCCGTAACAAGGCTTCTAATAGAGGTCTAACACCATAATCTTGTTCTGCTACACCAAAGAAAACGGGCACTACTAAATCTGCCCCTAATTCCATTTTTAAATCTTTGAGGATTTCCTCTTGAGGAGGTTCGATATCTTCTAAAAGTTCTTCGAGTAAATGGTCGTCAAAATTTGCTAAGGCTTCGAGCATTTCTGCCCGTGCTGTATGTTCTTCTTCTTTTAAACTTTCGGGGAAGGGAATGGGATCGGCAGGTGCGCCGGGATGATATTGATATGCCTGTTCGCTCACCATATCAATAAAGCCGGTGAGTTCTTCCCCGTTCACGATCGGAAATTGATGTGCTACCAGGGGACGGCTAGATACTGCTTTTAGGGCGTGCAACGTTTCTAAGACGTGAATATTTGCCCGATCCATTTTGTTGACGAAGACGAGGTGGGGAATTTCCCAATCGTCCAGGAATTTAAATAAAGGGGCGAGGGTAAGGACTCGTTCGCGGATGGGTTCGCAAACTACAATTGCTGCATCGACTCCGATTAAAGCATTGTACGTTTCTTGGGCAAATTCTATGCTTCCCGGACAGTCAAGAAAAGTGAAGCGAATGCCGTTATACTCAGTGCTAGCGGCGCTGACTTCTACACTCATGTGGCGATCGCGCGACTCGGCTGCACTATCTCCTACTGTATTGCTGTCCTTAACACTGCCTTTGCGGGAAATTGCCCCTGTGACAAATAACAAGCTTTCTAGTAAAGTGGTTTTTCCACTTAAATAAGGCCCGACAATTGCAACGTTCCGCGAACCCGATTTTACTTTTTCGTTCATAAAACCTCCCTTGCGGTAAGTCTTTTATAACCGCATGATTCTGTATATATCAAGGGTTAAAGAAGAATCCAGCTATTCTGAATTCAGGATTCATAAATCTTGACAGTAGCAAGTCCGCGAGGGTCTTAAACCGATTTATTTCTTTGCCAGTCGTACAGAATTCCCAGCTGAATTCTGGCTCCTGACTCCTGAATTCTATTTGAACAAAATGGTTCTCTGGAGTCAAAATTACCCCTTCTTTAATTCGTTATTATCCTCCCTTTAATCGAAAGTTAAAAAAATTGTAGCCTGTCGTAAGATTTAGCTTAAGAAAAGTTAAATATCACAAATCTTTATCCCAAATCAAAAACTTTTGTAAAAAACTTTTTATGAAGTAAATTTAACTGAAAGTGTTGTGAGTCCGAAAATCAATGAGATTATCATTCTTTAAATATCGCATAGCAGGGTTAGTAAGTTTGATGCTGGTTATGAGTATTTCCTCCCCCTCTCTTGCTTTATCTCCTCCTATCGCCTCAAAGCTGGCACAATCTAATCCTAAAACTGCTGTAGACTGGTTAAACCAAGGCTTACAAGCAATTCAGGCGGGAAAGGTACAAGATGCGATCGCCGCCTTTAAACAAGCAGCTAAATTAGATCCAGCATTGGCACCAGCGCACTATAATTTAGGGTTAGCATTCCGACAAACGGGACAATTACAACCCTCTGCGGATGCATTTTATCGAGCGACGCAAGCCGATCCGAAATTTGCTCCAGCTTTTGCTAATTTAGGCGGAGCGTTGTTAGAAGGGAATAATTTCAAGTTAGCTAACGATTACTTGCAACACGCCTTAAAACTCGATCCCAAACTCGGATTTGCCCACTATAACTTGGGGTTAGTACGAGAACAGCAACGAGATTGTGAGAAAGCGATCGCATCTTTTAAAAAAGCCGTAGAATATAGCAAAAATGCACCAGAACCTCCTTACCATATAGGGATGTGTTATCTCCAACAAGGTAAACTCGACCAAGCTAGAAGTGCATTTTATCAAGCATTAAAAATTAATCCCAAGTATCCAGAAGCTTACTACAATCTCGGCTCGATTTTTTTTCAACAAAGTAAATTACAAGAGGCATTAGAGGCTTTTAGAAAATCAGCTGAAGCTAACTCTAACTATCCCAACGCTTATTATGGTGCTGGGTTAGTTTTTATCCAGTTACAGCAATATGGCGATGCAGTACAAGTATTACAATTTGCTAGAGATTTATACAATGCTCAAAAAAATCCCCAGTGGGCGAAAAATGCCGAGCAATTGTTACAACAAGCACAAAATTTCAATTACCAACCTCGCTGAGGCAGAAAAACTTAATATTGCATAAGATAAAACTATTGGGTTGACTCGCTGGTGTTGTCTGAACTAGTCCCGATTGGAAAAATGTACATGCAAAAGCGCCAGAAAAGCCGATTTTTATTTAGCGATCGCTGGCTCGATCGGCAATCAATTGTTCGCAACATGGAAGCCTTTCAAGACTTAATTGTGATTGTTTTGTGTTTGGGTTTGTTCGCCGTCATGCTAATCCAATTGTGGGGGATAGCAATCGCCCTCATGCAGCCACTAGACTATAAACATGTGACCGCAAAAATACTATTTGTGTTGATTTTAGTCGAGTTATTTCGACTATTAATGGTCTATTTGCAAGAACATAGTATCTCTGTAGGAGTAGCAGTTGAGGTAACAATAGTATCTTTGCTACGAGAGGTAGTCGTTCACGGAGCGCTGGAAATTTCTTGGGTTAATACGCTTGCAATTTGTGGTTTGTTATTTGTTTTGGGTGGACTACTCGTGGTGTGCGCTAAGACACCACACATGGATTGTATGAGCGCTAACACTAAGTTTTGTCCGGTTGTGTATAGGGGAGGTAGAGAACGACAAAACGAGTTGGAATTACAGTATTCACGTCAATGTGATGAGAATCAACCCCTTGGATAAATTGTTATGAAAATGGGGAGTGGGAGAGATGCGATTAATCACGTCTGTACCGGGGAGTGGGTAAAAGTATTTTCCCACTCCCCACTCCTTTGTATGAGGCTGTATCAGGAAATTATTTTTGCAAGTTACTTCCGACGTATTGAAATATACTCTTTTTGGAAGATGAATCGCTCTTTAAGGGTGAATATAACGTTAATTAGAAATTCTAAAAGAGGTTCAAGCAATGGCTACAAATACAGGTAACGGACAATCTCAAACAGCGATTAGCGACTTGGAGTATGATTTTATCACCGTTTTGCACAATAAGGCTGAAGCTGTTAAAGCTTACGATACCTACATCAAAGATGCAGAACAAGTAGGTTCTCAACCTTGTGTAGAGTTGTTCCAAAAATTGCGGCAATCTGATATTGAACACGCACAAGAGATTCGCCAACATCTACAACAAGTGCTGCAACACGGTAAGATGTAACCCAGGTTTTGAGTTCGTAGGCGTAAGCCCGTCGTAGACATCGCTTCTGGTTTAGCTAAAACAAAAAGAGGCGATGTTTAAAACAGGCTATTGAGCGTTACACTTGCTGATTAAATTAGAGGCAAGCACTGCCCAGTATAAGATAAACTAATTCTGGGCTGCTTGCTCTACTTGCGCCACCGTTAAATCGAGAGCCACCGCTACTTGTTCTACACTCAATCCCAATGCCAACAATCGGGGAATAGCTTCTAACTTAGCTTCCTGGCGACCTTCCTGGCGACCTTCTTCTAAGCCGTCTTCCTTGATTGATTGATACATCCGTGTTTTTTTGAATTCGTCGTCTATACCCAACATTTCTGCTAACTCCTCTCGGCTTAACCGGGTAAATTTGTACAACAGAATAGTCTCTATCAATTCTACAATTTGCTTGCTGGTAGATTCATCTGTCAGTTGTTGCCTTGCTTGTAAAATCAATTCTCTACCTTTGTCAAGGGCTGTCTCTTCTCTTTCGATAATTAATTTAACGATCGCAACTTGAAGTGAGTTCTCCCTCGTATCTAATTCATCTAGATAAATGCGTTGCACTTGTGAACTGTCTAGCAGCAGCTGATACGGTAGCCGATCGTTTGGATCTAAACTTCGTTGCGGATATATAACAACTGCACGCCAAAAATTGACTGATTCGTTTTGACGTAAGTAAAGGAAGATTTCGGCAAAGAAGCGTCTATAAAAATTTGCGTCTAATTGAAACTGAACTTCAACAAAGTAAAGTGGTTGGTTTGTGGTTTCACTTGTGGGGATGAATACCCCATCAATCCTGAAAGCAGTTTCTTTTAGCTCGACTGAAACAAATTGATATGCGTTGATATTGGCAGTCGTGTCGCCAATTATGGCAAAAAATATGCTAGGAAAAGCTTGAAATAAGCTATAAAATATTTTGTCAGTTTGCACCTAAATTTAGTCAAGGGAACATTGAATATTAAAAGTCTACCAAAAATAGTGTAACTGCGTCTGTTTCAACACAAAAAAAGCAGATAGAAATAACCATCTGCTTTAATAAAAGATTCATTGTCTAATTTACATAGATACCAATTGATTCACTGGAGCAATCCCAGCCAAATCTAAAATTGGCGCGATCGCATCTTCACGCTTCACCGCCATCATGTGAACTCCTTGACATAATTGCCGCGCTATCTGCACTTGCTCGGCGGCAATTTTAATCCCTTCCTCAAAAGGGTCTTTGGCTTTTGCCAATCTATCAATAATATGTTGGGGAATATTTACACCCGGAACACATCTATTAATAAACTGGGCATTTTTTGCTGATTTCAACAGAAATATTCCTGCCAAAATTGGTTTTTTATAACCAGCAGCAATGGTATCCATAAACTTTTCTAGCAGATCAAAATCGGTAATCAATTGACTTTGAAAAAACTGCGCTCCGGCTTCGATTTTGCGTTCAAATCGACTTTGTAAACCCGACCAACTTTTACATTGCGGATCTACTGCTGCACCAACAAATAAATCTAAGGCTCCATCAGTCAAGGGTTTTTCATTGCAATCAACGCCTTGATTCATCTTCCGAATCAGTTGCAGCAATCGCACCGCTTCTAAGTCAAACACTGCTTTGGCATCTGGATGATCGCCTGATTTTACTGGATCGCCAGTCAAAGCTAAAATGTTATTTATGCCTAAAGCATGAGCGCCCATCAAATCAGCTTGTAAACCGATACGATTGCGATCGCGGCAAGCAATTTGACAGATCGGCTCTATGCCATTCTGTGATAAAATCACCGATGCCATTAACGAAGACATCCTTAACACGGCGCGGCTACCATCAGTAACATTGACGGCATGAACTCTCCCCTTAAGAGTCGCCGCCATTTGAATCATGTGCGCTGGATCTCCCCCCTTCGGCGGTGCTACCTCGGCAGTAACTAGAAATTTACCTGCTTGTACAGCTCTGCGAAAGTCATTTAAACCTGTGGGGCTGTGGGTGTGATGCATAACATTAAGCTTTTCAATTTCTTAAATGGTATAACAAATCACACCTAAAGGTGAAAACTTATAGAGGAAGAGAATAGCCTAAAGCCGTTTTGACTTGTGATAAAGTTTGATTGGCGATCGCTCTAGCTTTTTCCCCTCCATCCCGCAACACAGATTCCAAATAGCTTTTGTCCGCCGTTATCGAGTGATATTTTTCTTGAATTGGTTTCAGAGACTCAATAATTGTGTCTGTCAACAATGGCTTGAATTGTCCCCAGCCCATATCTTGACACTCAACAGCTACATCTTCCTTTTTCTTTCCTGAAAGCAATGTATAGAGCGTTAACAAATTATTACACTCTGGACGCGCTGGATCGTCAAAAGTCAGCCCCCGAATCGGATCGGTTTTACAACGCTTAATTTTGTATTGAATCTGCTCTGGTGAATCTAGCAAACTGATTCGGCTTAACTCTGAAGGATCGGACTTCGACATTTTGCGTGTACCGTCCGCTAAACTCATCACCCTTGCCCCTTCTTTGCGAATCAAAGGGTCTGGTAACTTCAAAACTGGTTGTTCTGGTTTACCAAATTGGTGATTTAACCGAGCTGCAATATCCCGTGTCAATTCCAAGTGTTGCTTTTGGTCTTCACCCACTGGCACTTTATCGGCTTGGTAAAGCAAAATATCAGATGCCATCAGCACAGGGTAATCCAATAAGCCTGCACTCACATTTTCTCCTTGTTTAACAGCCTTTTCCTTAAACTGGATCATATCTTGCAGCCAGTTTAGAGGCGTAATGCAGTTGAGCAACCAAGTGAGTTCACTGTGGGCCGAAACGTGGGATTGAACAAAAATGGTGGAGTGATTTAAATCAAGACCACAAGCTAGATAAAGAGCAGCAAGAGTGTAGGTATCAGCTGCCAACTGTTTTGGGTCGTGTGGCACTGTAATCGCGTGTAAATCAGCCACAAAAAGGTAATTTTCGTATTCGCTCTGACCTTCTACCCAGTTGCGAATGGCTCCCAAATAGTTACCTAGATGGTAATTGCCGGTTGGTTGAACTCCAGAAAGAACACGTTGCTTGCCCATAAATTTCAACTTAGTTATCTCAAATCCACGCTAGTAAAGTGGCGGTGTGGTGACAATTTGCTTTTCTTCATCTACAAGAGGCTGCATCAACCCAAACTCGCCTACGCAAAACTCATTTAATTTTGACATTTTCCAGGTCAACTGGCCGTTGCAGAATTACAGATTTAGTAATGACAGCGGATTTGATCTGGATTTCAGTAGGACTAATGACAAAGAACAGCCGAACAGCCCTAGCCAATTAGCTTTAATTGTGCTGACCTACTTATACTCTTTTTAGATAATATTTTCAGTTGCTATCGCTTTGCCTCTTAATAGATACTATTCTCAATTGCTTGTTGAGAGTATTATCATGACTATTCGTTTAACCGAGACAGACTTTAATCAATTATGTGAGGATGTACAGCTTAATCACTATCAGGGAAAAGTAAAATTTTCTACCTGGTTTGGTCAAGTGAGTAGTCACTGGACTATGCTGCGCGATCGCCTTGAGCTAGTAATTCAAGAAAGCGATTATTCGGAAGCAGTAGTTCTTGAAGGCGAACACGATGATTCGTCTTTTTTGACATCTAAATTTTTTCTGTCTGGTGGAATGAGAACCACTACGCCAAATGTGCCTGGAGTTAGGGACGATTATGAAGAAGTTGCAGGCTATAACTACTTATTTTATTTGCCTGAGATTCGGGAGTTTGAGCATTTTACGGCGAACCAACGCAAGCAGTGTATCAGTATTTATTGGTATCCTGATTTACTTTTTAGTTTTGAGGGTAGCTTCAAGGAATTACCAACTCTGCTCCAGCAGTTGATCGAAAATCCGACAAAAGAGCGTTTTCATCAGCCATTAGGAGCCATCACGCCGGCGATGCGATTGGTGCTGAAGCAAATATTGCAGTGTCCGTTCCGAGAAACACTCAGACAAATGTATTTAGAAGCAAAAGTTTTGGAACTACTGACGCTTCAAATTGCTCAGTGGAGAGAAAATAATCTTTTATTGGAGCGATCGCTATATTTTCGTCCCGATGAAATTGAACGTTTACATCATGCTAAAGCGATTCTCAATCAAAAGCTCCAGCATCCACCTTCTCTACTAAATCTAGCCAGACAAATCGGACTCAATGACTTTAAGCTGAAACGGGGATTTCGAGAAATTTTTGGCACTACGGTGTGTGGGTATGTGCAATCCTTACGGCTAGAGCAAGCACAACAGTTACTACTCGGCACTAATTTAACCATTGCAGAAATTGCTTCTCAAGTGGGATATGAAAGCATAAGTCATTTTGGCTACCTGTTTAAGCGACAATTTGGCGTAACCCCTAGAGATTATCGTCGCTGCAAAGGCTGATAGCAAAAGGTGAATCCCGATTGCGAGAAAAAAATCCAGTTTCAGATATATGCGAACGCCTAAATTTCCGTATTCTCCTAAATAGAGTTAGATAATAATAATTCTCAAATAATCGGCTCTGTTTTTAGAAATACGGTTGAGTGTGTGGAGTTATGAAGCTGTCGCAATCTTGGTTCATTTGCTGTTTGATTATTGCTGTCGTTATACAACCAACTCAGGCAAAGGAAGTAACTCAAATTCATGGTGGACAAGAGCTAGACGGCTCTGCAAGAACAGTGAAAGAATGGCTGGCTCAGATAGAACAACAAAACCAAACGCCACAAACAGAAGTTGTGCAGGTGACGGAAGTTAAGGCAAATTCTACTAACAAGGGTGTAGAGGTGATTTTACAGACATCTAAAGGCGAACAGTTGCAGATCGCAAATCGCAGTGCTGGTAATAACTTCATTGCTGATATTCCCAATGCACAGCTGCGTTTACCTAGTGGTGAGGCTTTTACATTCCGCTCAGATAAACCAATTGCGGGTGTTACTGAAATAACTGTTACCAACTCTGATGCCAATACTATTCGAGTAACAGTGATGGGCGAAGCGAGTGTACCAGTTGTCGAGTTGTTTGACAGTCCAAACGAGGGTCTAATATTTGCTGTGGCTAATGCTGCAACTCCTGCGCTATCGCAGCAGCAACCTCAAACGCAACCAAGTCCTGCAAGTCAGCCAGAAACTCAGACACAGCCAACACCATCAGCAGAAGGTGATGAACCGATTGAACTAGTAGTGACGGGCGAACAGGATGGATATAACGTATCTGATGCCTCAACTGCGACTAGAACTGATACTCCTACGCGCGATATAGCTCAGTCAATTCAAGTTATTCCTCAACAAGTCATTAAGGATCAGCAAATTACGCGGATTGGTGATGCAACACGCAATATTAGTGGCGTGACTCAGCAAGGGGGCTATGGTGGGTCTACAGATAATTACAACATTCGGGGATTCACAACTTATGACAACTTGAGAAACGGTTTTTCCGTTGCAGACGATCTTGTGAATCCGACTAACATTGAGCGGATCGAAGTTCTCAAGGGGCCAGCTTCAGTGCTATATGGACAGTTTGAGCCGGGAGGTGTGGTGAATTATATTACCAAACAACCGCTCAGTGAGCCTTACTACTCTGCTGAATTTACAGCCGGGAATTTTAGCACTTATCGTCCCTCCATTGATATTTCTGGGCCGCTGAACTCAGACAGAACGTTGCTGTACCGCCTGAATGCTGCATACGAGAACTTTGGTAGTTTTCTCGATTTTAATCATCAGGAAACATTGGCGATCGCACCAGCATTAACCTACAAAATTAGTGATGCGACAACATTGACACTGGAGTATGAATACCTCATACCTTCCTATGTACGTGCAGATGCCACGATTTTCTACAAACGCGATAACTGGAGGGTTGGGCTGAACTTTAAGAATCTTTTTGATACTCGCTATTACGATTCTCAAGGCTATTATCTGCTTCCTGGTGCGCCTTTAACAGTCCTGGGAACGTTTTCTGTACAGTTTTGATTCCTGCAATTTTTGAACTGATTAAGTCCTGTTTACTATCACACAGCTTCTACCATGAACTCTAAAAAAATACGCGATTTAGCATTTACTTTGCACCGCTATCTTGGTTTAACAGTAGGACTGGTACTAGTTATCGTTGGCTTGACAGGTAGCTTGTTGGTGTTCGAGCAAGATTTTGACCATTTTGCCATCGCTCAACAATATGGACACATTACGCCCCAAAAAGAGCAGTTATCCCCAGAGTCCGCGATCGATACAATTCAGGCTAGGTATGCTGCACGAACTGACTTGAAGCTTTTTCGGATTTATTTGCCAGATACCTCAGATACTCCCTATATAGGACAATTGGCATCAACTGATGGTCAAAGAACAGAGGTTTTTGTCAACCCTTATACAGGGAAAATTATGGGTCAACGTCTATGGGATCAAACCCTGATTGGGATAATGCTTAATTTGCACTATACCTTGATGGCAGGTCAAACCGGAATTATTATCGTTGGCATTACTGCCTTGCTAATGTGTATTCTTAGTATCACAGGTTTGGTTCTTTGGCCTGGTTGGCGCAGATTGATTGCAGGCTTCAAAATCAAGTTTGATGCTCATCCTAAACGTGCGAACTTTGACATTCACAAAGTGGCTGGCATTATCACTGTGGTTTTTTTATTGTTTACTGGCTTTACTGGCTTTTGCTGGAACTTCTACGATTTGACTGAGCCGATTATTTACGCTGTTACATTCACCTCGAAACTATCCGAACCAGTATCCCAACCAATTCCTGGTCAATCGACTTTAAAACTAACGCAACAACTCAAAATTGCTAATGCTGCTTTGCCAAATGCTGTTATCAAAAGCATTTACTTCCCCGAACGGCCAGAAAATGCTTTACAAATTCGTATGAAACTGCCCCAGGAAAATATAGAGTATGGGAATAGTAATGTTTATCTCGATCAATACAGTGGTAAGGTTTTGCGTGTTGATAATGCTTTGAAGTTATCATTGGGCGATCGCGTCCTCAACTCCTTCGTTCCTCTCCACTATGGTACCTTTTGGGGGCTTCCATCCCGTATCCTTTATGTATTTGTCGGGGTTGCACCTTTAATTTTATTTATCACTAGCTTTGTGATGTGGCGGTATCGTTATCAAGCTAAAACTAAAAAACGCGATCGCTCAATAGAACTGTCAGATTTACGTCGCAATTAGGGATTTCCTTCCGTTGCTCTGAACCCTAAAGTTCCAGCCTAAAAAATCAAAGCCGTCTGTTGTGGCTGTATTTTCCACCTGGCAAAGGACTGCGGCTACTTGCACAGTTACTCTGGCGACAAGGTTGGCAACGCCAGGAAATTCGGGGTCAATTTTGGCAACAGCTTTGGGCTATCATTCGCACCAAGCCCCAATTCGTAAATATGTATTTGGGTTTATGTGCTGCTGGCAAGCATTTTTGGGAATACCACCTTTTAGCTAGAGAGCGCATTACTGAGCAATTAGGATTTGATCCGTTAGTTACGCCTACCCCTGTTGAAAAACCATTAGTCACAATTTAAGATCGCTCAACAATCAACCGATCGCTAATGTGTTTTTATTATGTTTTATAAATAGCGATCGCATTAATTTTGCTCACAAAAACCAAACTCTTAAATTTGATTTACCTCTTTGCTAAACTTACCTGTCCTCCAATTAACCCTAGAAATCCAGTTCCAAAGTGTTGAATATCCAAAAAGCTTGCTTGCTCCGGTGAGGTTTTGTAAATCCGAAATGTCTTCATAATTCCCAAGGTGGCAGCACTTTCTAGAGGCCCAACAAAACTAATATCCCGGTCAAGGAAATAAGTTTGATTAGCCCAGTGAGCCATCTGATTTGCATTCAAAAAATAGCAGCCTGCATGAGGATTGAGGGCACGACAAAAGGTAATTGGTGCATTCATAATTGTACCCTTGAGTTCTGGTTGCTCCTGCACATTTTGAAAAGGAGCAGTTACTCGCAAAGCCAAATCTCCATCAATGTAAGCTTTATGAACCAAACCGTAAGGGGAGATTTCATAACGATTTGGCTGGAGCAAATTTAAATCACCTGCTTGTTGAGTAAACCAATTTAATTTTATAAAAAACCAGGGATCGTGGATAATTAAGTCATCTTCTAAGAAGCAGTAATAATCATATTGACCGAGACAACTTTGCAGAACAGCTTGGCACTCAAAACCCAAAAGCAGAGGTTCTATATTAGTAGAATGATGCTTATATAAATGGGATGGTAAGGGAAGCTGGTTTAAAATATGATTATCTTGGGTTGTACAAATAACAATATCTAGTTCATGCGATTGCGGCTGGTTAGCAGGAAAAGCTATTCGTTGAGCAATGTTAATAATACTTTGAGATTTACCAAATAATTGGTGTAAGGCGGTAAGGCTATTAGTTAACGCCTGCAAGCGGGGTTGCGGGTCTTTGCGTTGGGAAGCATGACGACCCTCACCGCTAGGTTTGAAAAAATGGGCAATGGTAAAAATAATTCGCATTTTACATATCGCTTTTATATTTCTTTGTCATTTGTCATTTGTCATTTGTCATTAACCAATAAATAATAATTAATATAATTCTTACAAAATTAGTTATTTTAACACTTTTATTTGCACCTTTGCTGGAGGCAAAAATATTTATGCAAGAGGCTAATGATCAATGACTAATGACCAATGACCAATGATTAACGATCAATGACTAATTTTTGCCAAATCCTTTAGAAACTGGGCGTTTTTTTAAACTATCAGAACTTTTACCAGCGAACATCCATTGCAAATGCTGTGGTAACAGTTTTGCCAAATCATAACGCTTGATGATTGTCTCTCGCGCCTTCGCACGAATTGCTTGCATCTCTTGGGGATTATTCAGGGCCTCTTCAACCCTATTAGCAATATTCTGAGGAGAAAAGAAATCTACCAACAGTCCATTCATCCCATCTTGTACGACTTCCAAAACTGGCGCAGTCTTAGACGCTACTAGTAAACATCCTGCTGCCATTACTTCTAACATTGACCAGGATAATACAAAAGGACGGGTTAAATAAACATGAGCAGAAGAAGCTTGCAAAACCTGAAGGTACTCATTGTAAGGTAGCCTATCTGTAAAGTGCAGCCTCGATAAATCCAAAGATGATTTTAATTTTTCTAGCATTAATTGTTTATAAGTCTGACCATCAGGGAGATTTTTACCATAAGCAACTCGATTTTCTCCGACAACTACCACGTGGCATTTAGGTCGTCGCTGCTGAAGTAGCGCTACCGTTTCCATAAACTGTGGAAAACCTCTATAAGGTTCCATTCCTCGTCCTACATAAGTTACCAACTCTTCGACATGAGAAAGATCCAGATTTATTCTTGGTAAAACTAACTTTGCACCTGGTTTGGGAACAAAATAATTGGTATCAACACCATCATGAATTACAGTGAGTTTGCTATGATATTCTTTGGGAAACTGCTGACGCTGCCAATTAGTTGGAGAAAGACCGCGATCGCAGCTATATAAATCCGTTAAAATCGGCGCATTTTTGACCCTGATGCGGCATTCATCATCAACATTCACCGGATCGTTGGGATCGAAATCTGCATCGGAACCGTGAGCGTGATAAAACCACTCGAAATAACACAATAATTCGGCTTTGGGGAAAACATCTTTCATAAATAAAGTTGGCCCCCAACCAGAATGACCATAAACTATATCTGGAAAGAAACCCTCGGATTTTAATTTTTCTGCTACGCGATAGACAGCTTGAGCGGTGAGAACAGCATTTTCCAGGTTGCGAACGTAGTGGTGAGTTTGAGGTGCAGCTTCACGAGAAGGAGTATAAATAGCTTTAAAAACGCCGGGTATTTCCCCTTCCCGACGATTTGTCCCAAAGACAACTTGGCAATTAGGATCTTTACCCAAAACCATCGCTAGGTTGCGAAATTGTGAGGGAAAATTGGGATGTAAAAATAAAACTTTCATTGGAATAATCTTGATTAAATTATTACCAGATAAAATAAATTAAGACAAGCTGCTTAAGATTATAAGATTATTTATCACAACTTTTAGCAAGTAAACTTAGATAAATGCTTCCCCGAAAATGCGAAAATAATCGCAAATTCGTGTTATAATCATGAAATTTATTGGCATTGATTTGGGCTGGAAATCTCAACCAAGTGGATTGTGCTGTTTAGAATGGATAGATGGACAACTGCAACTACTCGATCTAGACCGCAAAGATGCCATTGCAGACATCCTCACCTGGATCGATCGCAGCGTCCAACCAGATGAGCCAGCCATTATTGCCGTAGATGCACCTACCCTTATACCCAACGCTACCGGGAGTCGTCTCCCCGATAAACTCAGCCACAAATACTTTGGCAAATATCATGCGGGATGCTATCCAGCTAATCAAAACTTACCCTTCGCCGATGGCACCATCAACTTTGGCTTAGAATTAGAATCACGCGGCTTTGCCCACGCCCCCACCATAGAACCGCAAAAACTCAGCAGATATCAAATAGAAGTCTTCCCCCACCCAGCAATCGTTAACCTATTCAACTTAGAACGCATCCTCAAATACAAAAAAGGACGGCTCAATGAGCGCCGTCTAGAACTAATTAAACTCCAAAATTATCTTCTTGATATTCTCCCCTCCTTCTCTCCTCCTCTGCGCCTGTGCGGTTTGTTCCTTCTGGAAATCCCCACCACAGGTGCAGCTCTCAAAGCAACCGAAGATAAACTAGATAGCTTAATTTGCGCCTATGTTGCTGCATACTGGTGGTATTGGGGAGAAAAACGTAATTTGGTATTAGGCGATCGCACTACTGGATACATTATCATTCCCCAAAGAATTTGAGCAAAGGCAAAGCCTTTGCTGCTTTAGAGTCCTTGCTGATGCTAAAAATAGCATTCCGCAAACCGTATCGCTTGGTAATGGCAGAGCGCTAATTAGGATTAAAAAACACAAAATTGTTGTTGGTTAGTGACAATCCAGTAGATAGTTGTGCAAATTATACCTGAGTAAACTCAGATGCACTACCATCAAACTCTTTTTCCCCCTGTCCCCTGCCTTATCCCAACAATAATTATTACGCCGACCTACTTATTCCAGCCAAATTGTATTTCCCTTAAAATTACGAGGAATTTTAGCAATAATTATTTTTTGGGCGTGACTGCATCGCATAATAAAAGGCGTTGCTAATTTAAGTTTAGCAACGCCTAATCTTGAATATTTAATAACTACTCAGCACTCTTACTCTGCCCAAGCAATCAACCTTGGTTCATAAGCATTAGCCAGATTTTTATTTTTCGGCAATACACGCAAAGACAAACCTTGTAAACCAGAAGCGGTATAGATGATATTACCAGTGTAAATACTCAATTGCTGTCCATCTTCGCCTTGGTAATCCATCACCACTGGCACAGCGTTGACAATCTCACCATTGGCATCGATCGCACCTTGATATAACTCCACTTGCACATCATTATTGGTCAAAGTTGCCAAGTCAACCTTGGCTTTGACAGCAACGGTTTGGTTAACTTCAATGTCTGAAGCTGCCGATACGTCAACATCTTTGATTCTGATGTTGAACCAGTGTTCGCTAAGTTTTTCTTTCCAAGCGGCTAGTTCTTTCGCTGGAGCATAGTTATCAACAGTCAGGGTATGATAGCGATCGCTAGCTGGGAAATAAGCCCTCCCAGCATATTCTCCGACCATCCGCGCTGTATTAAAGAAGGGACAATTCAACCGAATTGCATCCTTCATTTTGGCAACCCACGGACGGGGTAAACCATCAGTATCCCGATGTTCATAAAATAAAGGCACAACTTCCTTCTCTAACAACTCGTAGAGAGCATTTGCTTCTACTTCATCTTGATAGTTGGGATCGTCGTAATTCTCTCCATGTCCAATCGCCCAGCCTGTGCGGACGTAATCAGCTTCATCCCACCAGCCATCTAGCACACTTAAATTTGGCAAGCCATTCATTGCCGCTTTCATGCCACTAGTACCAGAGGCTTCCCGTGGACGACGCGGTGTGTTCAACCAAATATCGCAACCCGCAACCATCAACCGGGAGATGTGAATGTCGTAATTGGGAACAAACACTACCTGTTTTTCTAAATGCTGTTCGCGGATAAAGTGATTGATCTCGCGGATCAGTTCTTTACCGGGGATATCTTTAGGATGTGCCTTACCAGCAATCACGAATTGCACTTTCCGGTCTTTATTAGCCAGTAGAAGCCGCTTAATCCGATCCAAATCGCGCATCCAGAGGGTGGCGCGTTTGTAGGTGGCAAAGCGACGAGCAAAGCCAATGGTGAAAGCGTAAGGATCTAAAACTTCTTGTGCCTGGGAAATTTCAGAGGCAGAAGCGCCGCGATCGGTCAAATGTTTAACTAAATGATCCCGCACATACAAAATCATATCTAAACGGCAGCGTTCGTGATTGCGCCACAATTCCTCATCGGGTATGGCGTCCATCCGATCCCACAATGGGCTATCTGGTGGTGCTGATGACCAATTTGGGCCGAGGTAGCGATCGTACAATTCTTGAGTCGATTTCGCCACACAACTCCGAGCATGGACACCGTTGGTAATTGCAGCGATCGGCACTTCCTCCACTGGCACTTTCTGCCACAAGCCCTGGAACATTTGCCGCGACACCACACCGTGGAGTTGGGCGACACCGTTAGAAAATGTTGCCATTTTCAGCGCCAGCACCGCCATACTGAAAGGCCCAGATAAATCGCCTGTATTCTCGCGCCCCAGTCCTAAAAATTGCTCTTTGGGCAACCCAAATATCTCTGCATAATACCCCAGGTAGTACAACATTTTTTCGGGAGCAAACAAGTCAATCCCTGCTGGTACTGGCGTGTGGGTAGTAAAGATATTACTGGAAGCCACCACCTGTCTAGCTTGGGGATAATTCAGTCCCTCTTCCTGAATCAGCAAGCGGATGCGTTCTAGGGCAGAGAAGGCGGCGTGGCCTTCATTCATGTGGTAAGCGGTGACTTTCAGCCCTAAAGCTTTGAGCATTTGCACACCACCGATCCCCAGCATAATTTCCTGGTGGATACGCATATCGATGTCGCCACCGTATAGCTGATCTGTGATGTCGTGGTCGTAAGTGTTGTTCGGTTCAATGTTGGTGTCCATCAAATACAGGGGAACCGTTCCCACCTGTACGCGCCAAACTCTGGCATACACCTTGCGTCCTGGATAATCTACCGCAATCCGCAGTTCAGAACCATCGGCATTGCGCTCTAGATGCAAGGGCATATTATAGAAATCGTTGAGCAGATAGCGTTCTTGCTGCCAGCCATCAGCATTGAGATATTGGGCAAAGTAGCCTTGCTGATACAGCAAACCTACACCTACAAGCGGTAGCCCCAAGTCACTGGCAGATTTGAGGTGATCCCCTGCCAGAACGCCCAAGCCTCCAGAATAGACGGGCAAACAATCTACAAGTCCAAATTCTGCCGAAAAATAGGCATAGCATTCTTTGGGTTTCTGTTCCCGTTGTTTCTGATACCAAGTGCGCTCTTGCAAATAATCGTCTAACTGACGGTCAGCTCGATCCATTTGCGCTAAAAAGCCTTCATCTTCGACAACTTCCAGAAGCCGCGATTGAGAGATAGTACCTAACATTAACACTGGGTTGTGATGGCTAGACTCCCAGAGATCGGAGTCTAAGCGACGGAATAAATCTTTAGTGTCAACGTTCCAATCCCAGTGCAAGTTATATGCCAGCCGCCGTAATGGTTCGAGTCGCGGCGGTAGTGAAGGGGATACGTTAAATGTGCGAATTGGCTGCATAGGTTGGCAAAACTCCAAGTTTAGCTATGGTTATTGTTTACTCTCTTTACCAATGTTGCCAATTCTTTATACTGTAGTTTGTGAAAAAGCGATGACTTTGTTAAGCATTGAGAATTATTTTTAACCTCGTTGCTAAAGTTTACACCAAGGTGTTTCTAATTCTATGCCTTACTCTGAGCCATGTACTTGGTATATTAAGATTTAATCACTGGCTGGTATGTATGACTGAAAAAAATTTAGTTTTGAATAAATAATTTATATTTATTTTAGTATTGCTTCCGGGGATCAATTCGAGAGTCTTGGCTGAGGGTAAAAATTCCCTATAGCTGTGTCCGGTAAGGTGAAATTTTTTAATTATTTTTTAATAAAATTGCGCTGTCAATGAAGGGAGTCCCGATGAAAGGAGTTTCAAAAGCCTTGCATGAAAATCTTCTAAAGACTGGGATTTTATACTCAGCACGGGCTAAATGCCCCGCTGACGCTAACAACACTTAGCACTCTCAAGCCAGGAAGCAGAAGGGAAACCCCATAAATAATTAATCGGATGAAAGCTCTACCAAGCAGTTAATCAAGAAAAGCGATGCCTGGGGCGGGCTACACCTATGCTAACTACTTGGTATGAAATATTTAGTACTAAATCAGGAAGATAACTTATAAAGGTGTTATTTTATGCACCTAGTGAAGGCTGATCTTTAGTATTTTTTGTCATTGTCAGAGCTACGGCTGCTGCATAAGCGAGTTCTGCTGCCATTTGATAAGCAAGTTTGATACTTGATGAAGTGTCCTTGGCTTTAGGAGATGGGGAAGCTTTTTTTCGGCGCGACTCAAGTTTTACATCACCTGCTGCAATAGCTCGCTGTAAAATGATCCAGGCATCTAGGTCTTCTGAGTCATAATTACCTTGAAGCTGCGATCGCAGTTGATCTTCGGCTACAACACTCAAAGAGCCGATAGTTAGAGCTTCTTGTACAATTTCTTTAATTAAAGCCATAATTTGAACCAAGTGTGTGAGTTAAAATCGATACCTCAATTTGGGAAGTTAGATGTTTTTTTGCAGATTTATCCTCGAAAATAAGCTACTTTTAGCTTTCTTCTAATAAAATTTATAATGAGTAGTACCAAGCACGCATCACCCGCTTGGCTCACCCGAATGGGTGATTTATAAATTTTTAGATACAAGTAATAGCGAAGAGAAAAAATTTCAGCTACTTTGGCTTTTTAACGAAGAGGGTGTCACAAGTATAGTAAATGTCATTCTGAGTTTAACGCCCAATTATAAAATAGTAACGATAACAATATAGACCAAAATGCCAATAACTACTTACAGCATTTTTAAATCTCCCTCCTTAATGGATGCTATCTAAGTGTATAAAAATATTTTAGAGTAGCATAGGCTTTGCCTGCCGGAGAAATCGCCCTAGTAAAAAAGTTAACTTATTTCCAGTATTATCATCAACAATAAATCTGGAAATCAACTTATTTAATAAGAGTGTTCCACTAAAAATAAAATGTGCTATTGTTAAAAACAATTGTTCTTAAAAACCATTCATGTCATTACAAACGTGAATTGGCTAGTCTGTAAATCATCCGTGTGCAACATGATTGGAGCAGCATACTCTAGAAATTCGTTGCAAGAAAGCCGTCATAGCAGTCGGGGAAGCGCTTACTTGTTTGCACCGATGGTTAACTTCAATGTGATGGCTGATGTGGGAGATAATCCACCCTAATTGGATTTTATTTGGGCATCAATACCCAGAAAAATCCAACAATAATTACATTGTTATGCTAGGCAAAAATTTTATTTAAACTTTGAATATAGTCTAGTTAAATGTATTTTTTGTTGCAAAATAGTTTGTGAAACTGAATTGTTTCAAAAAACTAAAACCGCTTGAGAGTAAATAGCCTCAAGACAAACAACACTATCCCTATTTGCTTTAGGAGTGCTGTTAGCGGTAGCAAGCTTTTCAAATTTGCCAGAGAACCAAAACAGTAGTCTATCTAAACCAGCAAATTTTCCATCAGACAATTTAGAGTCTAAGTTTTGACAC
Source organism: Nostoc sp. DedQUE07 (assembly GCF_034530975.2). NCBI lineage: Bacteria > Bacillati > Cyanobacteriota > Cyanophyceae > Nostocales > Nostocaceae > Nostoc > Nostoc sp. DedQUE07. Next base: position 48,467 of record NZ_JAVRCC020000033.1, read on the forward strand.
AGCAATGCACTGAAATTGTTTTGTTAATTGATTTTGTGAAACATAAGCCAAAATTTTACGTGCATATAGTACAAAATCTGCTATCGACTTAATGCAATTGTGCATATTACTTGAGTAATTTTACATATCTAACCTCAAGAATTGTTCGCATAGTCAAAGCCAGACTTTGGTTTTTCAATGTAAAACCATCTAAAAATCTTGGGAAATTTTGGTGATATTGCTACCTTAGCTTATGTATTAATACATACATAGTCTATTGGTATTGGTAGAAGATTAGAATACAGTCAAAACAACTTTAAACACTGTCAACAACAATTGATTAACGAGATATGTAGCCATGCAGAACGAGCAATATTTTTCCAAATTGCAGCGCGTGCAAGAACTTTTAGTAACTACAGTATTAGGAGATATTCCAACACTTCTTCTCGGCCCAAAGTTGCGTAATTTAGGATATCGTAGTATTTTTGGCCAGATAGACAGCCCAGTATATATTCAAAATGGTGTTGAATTTAACGGTACTTCTTGTATTGAGATCGGCACAGGAGTCTATATTTTCAAGGGTGTGCGGATGGATGCGAGAGGACATAAAAATAATAGAATTCATCTAGGAAATAGAGTTGCGATTGAACGTAACGTTGATATCGGGTCTTTAGAAGATACGTATATACATATTGATGAAGACACCTTCATTGCTCCTAACGTGTGTATTGAGGGGCCAGGAGACATTAAAATTGGTAAACACTGCATGATTGCTGCCCATTCAGGGATATATGCCAATAATCATAATTTTGCCGATCCGATGGAGCTGATTAAATACCAAGGTGTTACTCGCAAGGGAATTGTGATTGAAGATGATTGTTGGCTAGGACATGGAGTAACAGTATTAGATGGCGTTACTATCGGCAAAGGCAGTGTTATTGGTGCAGGAGCAGTTGTTAATAAAGATATTCCTGCTTTTTCCGTTGCTGTCGGCACACCTGCACGAGTAATCAAAAACCGAATTGGCAAAGATATAGCAAAGCTTCAAGTTGAGAAATAGGGCATGGGGTATAAGAGGCAGAGGGGCAGGGGAGCAGGGGAGAAATAATAACTCCTAACTCAGCACTCCTAACTCAGCACTGCTGAAAGGCATGGGGAATAGTAACTATCCCCTGTAAGCTGTTGCCTTTTTTGGGAAACCTTTGCCATCAGTCAACGTCACAAGGGTAAACGCCTCTGAGTTATCTTTCTTAAGGGCATCTACAAGTCAGACAACTGACATCTTGTACATTATCAATAACCGTAGGGTAGACATTCCTAGTCTTGAGTCCCCAGAGTCCTCTAAAAAAGGGACGAGATTTGGGTAATATAAAGTAGCTATCTTTTCTGCATTGCAGATAGTGAAAGAACAGCTTTCTTTGTTTTACCCGTTGGAGATATTTCTATGCTGACTTTAAAAATCGCTGTTTATATTGTTGTTGCCTTCTTCGTAACTATCTTCATCTTTGGATTTTTGTCGAACGATCCAGCTCGTAACCCCGGCCGTCGGGACTTAGAGTAAAAGGGCGATAAATTATCCGCGGCTTTGGAAGGCGGAAAATACTAAACGCCACGGAAACTTACTAAGCGAAAATTTAGTAAGTTTCTTTCTCCAAGTAGCTTGCTGTAGGTAGCAGAAGGCGACAGTCGGAAGGCAAAATGTATGTTTATCCTTCCCTTTGTCATTTGGCTGTTTGTTAGCCCGATTTTGCTCACTTATGCTTCATCCAGTTCTGCCACCTAATCCGCCTCCTATCGTTGAATCTTTACAACCTGTAAATCTCGCCTCGTCTGCTAGTCATACAAAGTTTCTTTCAGGTGTAGATACTGGAACACACGAAAAGACAGACAAATCCAAGCAGCCCAAGAATTTGGCTCAGTTGGCAATTTCGGGTAACACTAAGAGCGATCTTTTATTGTCAACTCCGATAAACTCAACTCAAGATCGCTTGGTAGTTGCTGAAACTTCTTCTGCACCTCATTCACCAGAAACCTTTCCACCAGAAAGTTCCCCACTCCCCGGTTCTGCAACTGCTGGGCTTTTGGGGCAGCCGCTGGTTGTTGGTTATCCCACGCAAGAGGTTACAACCTCTAATCGCCAAGTTAAAAAAGACACAAAGACAAGCCCGAGCGTCGAACCCCGCCACTCGGAACTTCTGATGTCGGCACTGCGCAAACGGGAGATGCAAAGAGAAGCCGTTGCCTTGCAAAGAAAAGTTGGAGCGGAGGCTTTAGACGAAGACGCAAAGGGTGAAGCTTCTCAAAAACTCGGTCAGCGATGTCTGACGACAAGCTGCTTTGCGTCTACGCTACCTCCAAACTCTAGTGGTGGAGCAAAATCAACCTTTTTGGACTCTTCTAGCTTTAGCTATAAAGTTTCTCCAAGCCCACTTGTCGCCCAATCTCCACGCCCTCTGCAAATTGCCCCAACTGTCACAAACAGCAATAAATTAGTTAAATCCAAGGCGGAAATTTTAGCTGAGAAGTTAACTCAACAAAAACAGCAACGCGATATTACTGCACAACAGTCTCTAAAAAAAGACAATATCTCTGTATCTGCTGCCGATCTTGCACCGAGTTCTCAATCAGTACAAAATCTTATAACATTTAAGTCTCGTAACCCGACAAACAAACTCTCAGCGCCGATCGCTGTAGAATTTAAGTCTCAAGTCCAGCAACAAAGCCAAGTACCAACGCCTACACCACAAGTAAATACCACTCAGCCACAAGCTCAACCATCTGGTACAACTGCGCCAGCTACCACACCGCCAGCCGGGCCAAGAACTGTAGAAGTCACTTCAGATCGGCAAGAGTATGACGAGAAACAGCGAATTATTACAGCTGTAGGTAATGTAGTTGTGCGATTTGATGGGGCAGTGGTGGATGCCGATCGCTTACAAGTTAATTTGGACAACTTGATTGCTGCGGGTGAAGGCAACGTCACCTTAACCCGGGGCGATCAGATACTACGCGGACAACGCTTCACCTATAACTTCGTTCAAGATCGTGGGGAACTGGAAAATGGTAGAGGAGAAATTTACGTACCCTCAGCCCAAACAGATTTTGCTTTTTCACCCACAGCTATAAGTGCTGGTGGAGTTTCAAGACTTCCGCCTAGCGATCGCATTCGAGCCGATCAGCCCCTTTCCGGTGTGAGTAGCCCTGGAGGAATTAATGTGACATTTGGTGGTCAGTCAGATGCTAGCAACATCCCGCGATCGAAAACAGGGGGTGTAGTCAATCGGCTGAGGTTTGAAGCTGAACAAATTGATTTTTATCCGCAAGGCTGGCAAGCAAGCAATGTCCGCATCACCAACGATCCTTTTTCGCCCCCGGAATTAGAATTACGCGCAGATAAAGTAACTTTGACGCGAGAATCACCTTTGGTAGACCGCATCAGGACACAGCGACAGCGTTTGGTATTGGATCAAACAGTCTCCTTACCAATTCCTTTGAATGAGCGTACTATTGACCGCCGAGAGCGGGACGCTTCACCTGCAATAGTCTCCCCCGGCTACGATGGAGAAGATCGGGGTGGTTTATATATTGAGCGTGGCTTTCCACTAATCGATACAGAGCAGACACGCTGGACAATTACGCCCCAGTTATTATTACAGAGAGGTGTGCAAGAAGGCGTGGGTGACTTAGGCTCACTGTTTGCTGTGAAGACCAAGATAAATTCTGTTTTGAGTCCACGGACGATAATTCAGGGAAATGGGGAATTAACTAGTTTTAACTTGAATGACGTGGAAGATAATTTGCGGGTGAATTTAGGATTGCGTCAGATATTAGGCACTTCTCTTCCCCACACTTTGAATGTGCAATATAACTACCGCAATCGTCTCTACAACGGTACTCTGGGTTTTCAAACTGTCCAGAGCAGTTTTGGCGGCATTATTACCTCTCCGGTGATTCCTTTAGGAAAAAGTGGTATCAACCTCAACTACCAGGCAAGTGCCCAGTATATCGATGCCAACACCGATCGCCTAGACTTGCTAGAACCAGTGCGGGAAAACAATCGCATTTCGCTTGGTCGTTTACAAGGCAGTGCGACTCTCAGTAGAGGGCTGTTGCTGTGGCAGGGAAAACCATTACCACCCACTGCCAGTGAGGGGTTACGATACACCGCTACTCCTGTAGTTCCTTACTTGCTAGCGATCGCTAGCCTCACAGGCACTACCAGCTATTACACCAATGGTGATAACCAAAGTACTCTAACTAGTACAATTGGCTTACAAGGGCAAATTGGCCATTTTTCCCGACCTTTTTTCGACTATACCGCCTTTAATATCAGTTACTCTCAAGGCTTAAATAGCGGATTATCACCCTTTTTGTTTGACCGCTCCGTTGATAACAAAGTATTGACCGCTGGAATATCACAGCAAATCTACGGCCCTTTTCGCTTAGGCTTTCAAACATCTGTTAACTTGGATACTGGTAAGGAAACTAGCACCGACTACATTTTGGAATATAGCCGTCGCACCTATGGCATCACCTTACGTTACAATCCGGTGTTGGAGTTAGGCGGCATCAGCTTCCGAATTAGTGATTTTAACTGGGGTGGCGGCACCGATCCATTTTCGCAAGTTAAGCCAGTAGTAAACGGCGTACAACAGGATTATTAGTCTAAGGACTAGGGACGACTCGACAGGCGATCGATCTCACAATTAGTTAATGCCGCGCCAGGTATTCTCAAGCTGGCATAGTCGCCGCTTAGTTGAACGCGTGATGGTGGTTGATGTAGGGTTACACAACATCTGTGAACTGCGGCTTGGTATTCTCGCCATTGCCTACGGATTGCAATACTTGCAGCATCGTTACCTAAGTCGGAAAATCTTAGCCCCGCTCGCATCAGCCAAGATTCTACGTCAGTTGTTTCACCAACTATTTCTGGAGTGGGATTAATCTTTTTCATGAGTAATATCTTATACGTGTATTCTCAATTACTCATTTCACTTTAAAAGAAAGTATCAATACTAGCCAATATCATTTTTTATCAAAATCATCAATAAAAATTATTCATACCTGAATAGAATACTCAGGTATGAAAGAATGAATTACTATTACGGCTGGTAAACAGCATTGCTTTAGCTTGTGAATAGGCCGTTTTCTAGCTCGTAATTACTAGAAGCGATAGCCTAATCCGGCTTGGAAGCTGACAGCATCAGCATCACTATTTCTGTAAGCGTCAATACCCCATTTAGTATCGCCGTAGGCAATGACATTTTTGCTAACTTCTGATTCAATCCCAAGGGTGACTACAGGTGAATTCCGATTGCCCAATGGAGTTTTTTGACCTTCGTCAGTTACAAAGGAATAACCACCACCGAAGTAAACGTTAGTATTTTTGGCGATGGGTGCATCATAAGTCACTATGGGCATAATTGCAGCAGCATCACCACCATACAGCACAGAACCCCGCAGTGAAACAGGCGCATTCGGTACGGCGTATCGTCCTTGAATATTACCACCAATTTGTGCTTCATCGTTTCCTTGTCCGCCACTGGTTGCACCAACAGCAACACCAGCACCGATGTAATTACCGTTAGTACCGTTAGTAACTGCTGTTTGAGCAGATGCAATCCCGGCTGAGAGGACAATGGAAGCAGCAGCAAAGAAAGAGGCAGCTAATTTTGTCAGTTTCATAAAGTTATTCTCACTAGAGTTAGGTAAAATCAATGTTCTCTAGTACTAGAATCTCTTTTTTTACAAAATGTAACCTCACGCACCTGGTTCACCCAAGTGGCTGAATTATTTCTCACCCACCTGGGTGTAACAACTGAAATATTTAGATATAGCAAGGGACTGGGGACTGGTGACTGGGGATTGGGTGAAAAGTCTTGTTGTGTCTAAGTTTTATCATCTGTTAATGTCCTAACCACGTTGGCTTGTGCTATAACAGTTATTTCTTTAAAAAGCGCTGACGTAGACGAGAGATAAAAATATTTACTTCTGGTATTTTCAGCCAGGAAGCGATCGCCGCAAACACTGCAATCCCCACGAAGCCAGATATACACAATTGCAACACCAGAATCAGTAAACCCGTTTTACCTAACAACTGCTGAGAACCAACCAAAGTCCCATAGCTTGCTACCCCAGCTACCACGCTACCACCAGCCAAACCCAGAATCGGCAAACTCCACTCGCGCCAAGGTAAACCATTGAGTTTGCGATCGAGCAACCATAACAGCATTAACATTGAGCTACAATTTACACCCACTGTTGCTAATACCAAACCGGGAGCGCCAAAAGGTTTAACGAAAAACCAATCTAATAAAATATTAAGCAAGATGTTAAAAATACTGATGCGAAAAGGTGTCTGTCCATCGCCTAAAGCATAGAATACCCGCACCAAAACATCACGCCCCAAATAGACAAACATCCCAATTCCATAAGCTACTAGTAAGGATGAAACTAGCTGTGTGGCTTCTGGCTTGAAAGCACCGCGCTCATATACCACCTGTACAATGGGTACTGATAGCGACACCATCAACGCTCCTAGCGGTAGCATGGTAAAAGCAGTGAGTAGAAGTCCTTGGCGAATCCGTAATTTTAAATCCTGCCAATTTTCGGGGCTAGATAGTTTGGCAAATATCGGTAATAGAGGCAGTAAAATGATATTAGAAATAATCCCCAAGGGAGTTTGGACTAATAGATTGGCATAGTTAAATCCTGCCGCCGCACCAGGGATAGGACTAGCAAAATAAAGGTCAGTGGCAACATTAATTGGCATCATTCCAGAGGAAACTGTTGCCGGAGTCATGATTTTGATAACTTCTTGAACGCCTGGGGATTTAAAATCAAACCGCAGGCGTAATGTGCCTAATCCTAACCGCCACTGGACAATTAGCTGCACTACCCACTGGAGAATTGCTCCTGCCAAGGTTCCCCAAGCTAAGACCATTCCCCCGATTAAAGCGTACTCCGGTTTAATAATATTCTTGCCCAGTTGCATCGCTAAGATAGCAAGACCGCCAACAACAGTAATACTAGATAATAGGGGACTAATGGAGAGTAACCAATATTGATTGGCTGTATTGAGAGTACCAAAGCCAATGCCAATTAAACCGGCAAATAAAGCCATCGGGGCCATAATGCGGAGTTGTTGAATAGCGATCGCTCTGGTTGTTTCCTCCAAACCATGACCGACTAAATCAACGATCGCATCTGCAAATAGAACTTGAGCCACTGTCACCAGCAACAGCACTCCACCTACCAGCGTTGTCACGGTTTCCACAAGGGGAGCCGCTTCTTCTCGCCGCCGCTTGGCTAAAACGCTGACGAGCGCACTGTGTAATGGCCCATTTACGCCACCGAGTAAGATCAATAGAAAGCCAGGGATAATATAGGCATAACTATAAGCCGTAGCAGCAGCACCAACACCAAATGCGGCAGCGATCGCTTGCTGCCGCACTAAACCGAAGACTTTACTAATTAATGTGGCTGCGGCAACAATGCCAGCAATTCCAGCGAAGGAACGAGAGGGTTTTTGATCTTGTTGTGTCACGAATAATACCCGACAGCTCTTGCAGAGTGCATACTTTAAAACATTTAACCCGAAATTCCGCAGTCTGTCAGGTAAATTTTGACAAATTAGTAATTTTATAGCTGTAGTCACATAGGTTAGGACAGTGTTGATTGCTCAAAGCCATGAAGCAACTGGGTCTATACTCAGCACCGGCTAAACGCCCCGCTGACGCTAACAGCACTCAGAACTCAGCACTTTGCTATAAATGCCTACGCCAACGGCAAAGGCAAAGCGATATCTACGGTAAATGCTCGCCTACGCTCAAAATTAAATTCCTGAATTGCTATAATACAGCGAATTACAAGTTAGTTAGATCGCGATTTCAAAGGGGTCAGACGGATTTTCTGATTTGCCTTGACAACACTAACTTAGTGACAGCCAAGCTTTAAGTTTGTAGTGAATATACCCAAATAAACTTTGCGCTCCTCTGTGTTTCAATTAAACCCTCAATTGACGACGAATTTACACAATTGCGTACTTAGTTATCTCCTCTATTGTGTACAAGCCAAAATTATTTTTTAATCCATTACAAGGATAGATCGAGAAAGGGGAACTATAACAATAACCATCTTCTGGGAAATAGTTGAACTAAGGATTGGGGATTGGAGACTAGAGACTGGATATCGGGCGAGATTTGAATCCCAAACAAATCTTACTCATATTTTATTCCCTAGTACCCAGTACTCAGTCCCAAAGCGCCCATTCGTCCCTACCCCAACAAGTTGCTATCCATCTGAAATTGGTGAATCCTGGACGCGGCCAGTTGAAGACTGTAAAACTTTGCAGTTTGTCATATTTTTGACACTTGTTAACCCCATGAAGTTTGGTGTGAGGAACCTTTGTATAAAAAACGAGATAATCCAGAGCAATGGAACCCAATTCAAATTTCACAGAAAATCAACTTCTTTTATCAAGCGCTCAACTTCAAGAGCAACTAGAGCAACAAAAAGCTCTGGCAAGTGTCATTGTCCGAATTCGGGAATCTCTTGACTTAGAAACAATTTTTCAAACGACTGTTAAACAAGTGCGTCAGTTACTAAATGCCGACCGAGTAGCAGTCTTCCAGTTCGACCGCGAACAAAACTGGCAGGGAGAATTTGTTTCTGAAGATGTTGCAACTGGCTGGAACTCAGCAATGGCAATAAAAGTTTATGACCACTGCTTTGGAGAACAATTTGCTTCTAGTTATCAACAAGGTAGAGTGCAAGCAGTAGCAGATATTTACAATGCGGGACTGAGTGATTGTCATCTGGAAATTTTGAGCAAATTTCAGGTGCAGGCCAACCTCGTTGTCCCTCTATCGCGGAAGAAGGAACTGTGGGGATTGCTTTGCATTCATCAGTGCAGTGAGACTCGTGAATGGAAAGAATCGGAAATTGAGTTTATTCGTCAAATTGCTGACCATCTTATTGTTGCGATTCAACAAGCAAAGCATCTTCATGAAGTCAAATTGCAAGCTGCAAAATTGGCTCAAGCAGTTCAGCGCGACCAAGTAATAGCTAAAATTGTCGATGAAATTCGCTCGCCCCTTGATATTGAAACTATCTTTAAAACCACAACTCAAGAAATACGCAAGCTGTTGCAAGCTGACCGAGTTGCCATCTTTAGCTTCAATCCCGATTGGAGTGGTAACTTTGTTGCTGAATCATTTGCTGAAGGTTGGACTCCTTTAGTTGGTCTTCTGCCTGCGATCGCTGATAGTTATTTACAACAGACGCAAGGCGGGCGTTACGTTAACAACCAGACTTTTATAGTTAATGATATTTACCAAGCCGAATTAACAAACTGTCATGTAACTCTGTTGGAACAATTCCAGGCAAAAGCCTTTGCTACTGCCCCGATTCTCCAAGGAGATCAACTTTGGGGAATCATCGCTGCCTATCAAAATGCCTCACCCAGAGAGTGGCAATCTTATGAAGTCGAATCACTGAGCAAAATCGGCACACAAATTGGTGTCGCAGTGCGACATCATAAGTTGCTGGCATACGCTCAGTACCAAGCAGAGCAACAAAAAACATTAACTAGTGTAATTACTCGAATTCGAGAGTCTCTAGATTTAGATACAATCTTCCAAACTACTGTCACTGAGGCCCGGCGAATGCTGCAAGCAGACCGAGTGGCAGTCTTTCGTTTTGACCCGCAAAAAGATTGGGAAGGAGAATTTATTTCTGAAGATTTTGTGCCTGAGTGTAACTCGGTAATGGCAGAAAAAGTTTATGACTATTGTTTCGGAGAAAACTTTGCACCCCTTTACGCCCAAGGTCGAGTAAATGCGATCGCTGATATTTATCAAGGAAAGTTTCCCGGTTGCTACGTCCAAATCCTAGAAAAATTTCAAGTACGAGCAAATATGGTCGCACCTCTATTAAAAAAAGGTGAACTTTGGGGATTGCTGTGTATTCACCAATGTACTGCTCCTCGCTACTGGCAACCTTCTGAGATTGAATTTGCCAGTCAAATAGCCGAGCAATTAGGAGTTGCATTAAAACAGGATTCTTATTTAAAGCAAGTTCAAATGCAGGTTGTCCAGTTAGCAGAAGCCACTGAACGCGAAAAAGCAATGGAACGCCAAGAACTACTGGCTGCAACTATTGATAAAATCCGCCAGTCACTCGATATTAAAACTATTTTTAGAACTACTACTCACGCTGTGCGAGAGTTACTTGAAGTTGAGCGAATTGCAATCTACCGTTTCAACCCGGATTGGAGCGGTAAATTTGTAGCAGATTCCTTTAAAGATGGTTGGAAACCAGTTGCACAAACCCAACCAACGATTATAGAAACTTTTGAGGATACAGACGACGATAACGAACTTCCGCGTAACGAAACCTTTGTGCCGATTCGGGAAGGTGAAAAATTATGGGGATTATTAGTTGCTTATCAAAATTCGCAACCACGTTATTGGAAAGAAGAGGAAATTAATTTACTGGCTCAAGTTGGGGTGCAATTAGGAATTGCGATTCAGCAAGCAGAATTACTCGAACAAACTAAACGTCAAACCTTAGAACTTACTCAGACTCTGCAAGAATTAAAACAAACTCAAACCAGGTTAATTCAGGGTGAAAAAATGGCGGGATTAGGACAACTACTTGCTGGAGTTGCCCATGAAATTAACAATCCTATCAGTTTTATTTTTGGCAATCTTATTCATTTAAGTGAATATACTCAAGAATTACTCAAGGTAGTGAATCTTTACCGTCAACACTCTTCAATATTGCAAACTATCCAAGAGCAAATCAACAAGAGTGATTTGGACTTTATCATCGAAGATTTACCGAAAACCCTTGAGTCTATGAAAGTAGGAACAGAGCGGATTTGTGATATTGTGCTATCACTGCGAAACTTCTCTCGTACAGATGAGGCTGAATTAAAGCCAGTAGATATTCATGAAGGGTTGGATAGTACTTTGTTAATTTTAGGGCATCGCCTCAAAAATAATAACGATCGCCCAGCAATTGAGATTGTTAAACAATATGATAGTTTACCTTTGCTCGAATGCTATCCCGCGCAATTAAATCAAGTGTTTATGAATCTTTTGAGTAACAGTGTTGATGCATTAGAGGAAAAGTTTAACACTATACAGCAAAGGTATTTGAAATTATTACAAACGTGTCCGAGAATACCTTTGACTATCTGGATTAATACGCAATTAATTAATAACCAGGTTGTAATCAGAATAGCTGATAATGGTCTGGGGATTCCAGAAGAGGTGCGATCGCATATATTCGATCCCTTCTTCACTACCAAAGCACCAGGTAAAGGTACGGGGTTAGGATTATCTATTAGCCATCAAATAGTAGTCGATAAACATCATGGTCAGATGAAATGTTCCTCTAAATCAGGAGAAGGAACAGAGTTTTTAATTGAAATTCCCATTGATAATTAGAGGCGAATTTTCAAGAATTATACCAATTGTAAAAAAGAATGCGACAAACAGACCATTTGTAGAGACGCGATGAATCGCGTCTTTATCCAAGGATGTGTTGCAATCATTAATTTAATATGACGTTTGTTATACAAATTTCGGAGGTATAATGTCCCTATAGAAAATTTTATATCAAAAATCGTTGATAATTCTATAGTGAATAAAGGAGAATTAAATCATGTCTAAGGAATTAATTAAGCAAAAGCTTATTGAACACTTAAAGCTTTATGGTTTTGAATATGCTTGGTTTGAGGATGAAACTGGAGATAGTGTAAATTTTGTAGATGAAGATGGAACACTAAGTTTTTATGTTCCAGTAAAGTTTTATTCAATTGATGATAATCAAACTGATAGTATTGGTGATTATGAATTACATATTGAAGATAACTCTATCACAAGTTCGTCAGAAGTAAGAATTGTTGTTTATTGGAGTGGTGCGGACAGAAAACTTACAGATGAGTTTATAGTATGTGTTGAAGAAATTGATTTTATTGAAGAAATACCTTTTGCAATCAATAAAGTTTTATGTTCTATTGCTAATGGTAATTTTAAAGCTCAATTGCATGCTCGTATGGCCGATGTAGCAAATTACATTGCTAAGTTAAAAAATACTAACATTGACTCTGGAGGCACGGATTTTATAAAAGATAAAATAAAGCATTACCTGCCAAATTAGTTTAGTAAGCTACGTTACAGCAAGCCTAGCGTAACGATTGATTCTAAAGTATTGATGCCGTACTCTTTGCGCTAACACACCCGACTATCTACAACCCAAACTGTCTCGCGTTGACATACCTGTAACCGGATTTACCCCATCGGCTCTTTCACACAGCAGCGACACTTGATAACGGTCAATTAAAGCATCGGTAAAATCAGCACCAGTGACATCAGCATCATAAAAGCGGCTACGGGTCAAAGTGGCTTCAGTAAAGATGGCATTTTTCAGGTTAGCACCATCCATAGTGACGCGATCTACTAAAGCGCCGCTCAAGTTCGCATCTTCCAAATTTGCCTTTAATAAAACTCCTTTAGTCAGAATTGCGTTGGTTAAATTCGCTCCTTGAAAATTTGTCCCCCGCATTTCTGCTGCGACAAAAGTTACCCCTGCCAAATCAGTATGAGAAAAGTCACGATTTTCTAAATTTATATTGTTGTAATTGATTGTGTTTATCTGAGCAAAAGCCGGCTTGGGATTAAGTATTATCCACCCAAAGGCTAGTAGCAAAATTACAATCAAACCCAAAAAGTGCAGTAAAATCTTTTTCATAACTTTATTATTTTTCAGTAGTCCGTTGTCATTAGTCCTTTGTCCTTTGTTAGTTAACAATGACTAATGACTAATGACTAATGACTAATGATTAATGATTCTTGCCTATTTCCAATCTTTACCAATGCGGATTGTCAGATCGGATTCTAAATCACCAATGGCAGAGACCTCGATTTGACCCAAGCCTAAGACTTTTTGCAAATCAACCCCAACTCGTCGGTTGCCTTTTTGGACAATAATCTGAGTTTGACGTTGGGTATCCGGCCAATCAGGCACTTTGTAAATATTATTAAAGCCTTTCTGTTTCAGATAAGCAATAACTTTTTCAGTTAGCTGAGGTTGATTAGAAGCATTTTGAATAGCAATTTTGAGGTTAGGAACCTGACGCATATCTGGCTTTAGACCAGGTACATTTACCCCAACATAATCATTCAACAGGCTCTGTTGTCCAGTCATATTCAGCCAATAGCTATCAGGGTCTTTGCTAAAGCGGCTAAAGGTACCAGGCAACACAGTCATTTGGAAATTATCTCGATCTAGGTTAAGTCCGAAATTGACCAACGCCATCATTTCTTCCATCTTCAGGTTGGTATCAAAATATTTTCGCATTAAGCGAGTTAATTGAGGCAACCTGGGTAATATGGTGGGACTATTTAAGCGTTGCAGCAAGGCAGCTGTTAGTGCTTGCTGACGCTGCACTCTCGGTAAATCTCCCAAACCTGGTTCGCGGAATCGGGCAAACTGTTCTGCTTGTTCGCCATTAAGGGTTTGCCAGCCACTGACTAAATTAATCGACAGCCGACTGCTGGAGTCTTTATATTCCATTGATTGGGGAACAAAGACTTCTACTCCGCCTAACTGATCGACTAACTGCCGTAAGCCGCTAGTAGAAATACGGATGTAACGATCGATTGGGGCATTATTTAAGGTACGGCTAACTACCCGTGCTGCTAAGACTGGGCCGCCTTTGGCATTGGCATCAGATACCTTAGTTAATCCCTTTTCTCCCTTTTCGGGGATGGCGATCATTGTATCTCTGGGAATGGAAAGCACTCTTACAGATTTTTCACTAGGGTTAAGCCGTACCAGCAGCATGGAGTCGCTTTTCCCGGCAAAGCTTTCTGGTGAGCCATCAACGGTACCGCTGACTGGTTCAATCCCCATGATTAAAATATTCATCGGACGTGAAAGCTTGTACTGGGAGAGTTTACCCCATAACTCCCCTGGTAATGGGATTTTTACTTCGTCTTTAGCAGCAGTTCCTAAATCGTCATCTGTTCGATCTAGATTGCTCCATAAAGGAGTCCACAGCGCTAACGTTGACACCAGCAGCCCAGATAAGATAATGCCAATGACAACCGTCATAAACCATAACAGCCATCGAGGCATGGTTAAGCCCAGTCTCTCAGAAAGCTGATTGGGAAACGCGCCCACAGATTCGATGACGCTACGGTTCGGATTCGCTGGCAGCTTTAGTTCGACCTCCTCCTCTGAGTCGGCTACTGGTGCTGGTGTTACTTGATTTTCTGTCTGTTGAATTTGCGACGATCGCACGTCACTTTCAAACTCTACTACTTGCTGAGACGTAACCGGATTTTCCGACCATTCGACTTGTTTTATCACAATTATCTCCCCACTCAACCACTCCCTAAAAGTATGTTAATCCAAGCTACAAATATTGCCAGTGGAAAAGCTCACTGTAAACTTGTAATGTTCTTCGGTAGGCGTGTATGACAACATGAATACTTTATTGTTCCCCGTAATCCTAGCTGGTGGTAAAGGTGAACGTTTTTGGCCCCTAAGCCGCAAAGACCGACCCAAGCAATTTTTAAGTCTTGATGGTAGCTCTAGAAGTCTATTACAAGCAACCGCCGATCGATTGATTGAACTCGGTGGCGGGTGGGATTTCTTGTGGGTTATCACTTCTAGTCAGATAGCTGAAGGCGTAAGACAACAACTACCCGATCTACCAGTTGAAAACTTGCTGATTGAGTCGGAAGGCAGAGACACAGCCGCCGCCGTTGCTTGGACAAGTTTAGAAATCAAACAGCGCTATGGTGAAGACGCTGTGATTGGCTTTTTCCCTGCTGACCACTGGATTGCTGACCAAGAGGCGTTTGCACGCACATTAAATGCAGCTACGCAACTGGCAACAAGCACAGCAGCGATCGTTACACTGGGGATCAAGCCTACTTTTCCATCAACCGGTTACGGCTACATTGAACAAGGTGAAAAAATAGGTAGCTTTAATGAGTTGCCAGCTTATCACGTGAACCGCTTTACTGAAAAGCCCGACCGAGAAACGGCAGAGACTTTTTTATCTACGGGACGTTTTAGCTGGAATAGTGGAATGTTCGTTTTTCGGGCAGGGGTTGTTCTCAAGGAACTACATACCCATGCTCCAGAAATTATCGAACCTTTAGAACAACATGGCCCTGATATCTATCCCCAGTTGCCTAAGAAGAGTATAGACTATGCGTTAATGGAAAAGACAACTCTAGCATACGTTTTGCCAGTTGATTTTGGTTGGGATGATTTAGGAGATTGGAATGCGATCGAACGCTTACTGAAGACAGAAGAGACTCCGAATGTGGAACTCGCTACTCACGTCGGTTTAGATACGCAAGGGGCGATTATTTACGCCTCAAATCCAGAAGATGTAGTTGTTACTATTGGTTTAGAGGATGTAGTGATTGTGCGCGATCGCAATGTCACCCTCGTTGTCAAAAAAGAACGTACCCAGGAAATCAAGCAGATCCTTAAAATTATCCAAAGCGATTCCCGATTTACCGACCTGCTATAAAAGTTAGAACCCTTGGCAGAGGCGAAAAAGTCTGTTTTCCCATTATAACTTGACAGTCTATTATTTTATCTGACAGTTATGGACATTATTAGCTTTGAGCCTCTGGCCAAGACAATAGCAATCGATTCTATTACTGCCTATCAAAAATACATTTCTCCGTCCAAAGGATTTTCTTGTTCCCATCGCTTGTTACACGGCGAGGATTCTTGCTCTAGTTACGTCAAACGGATGCTGAACGAACAGAAGCTCCACCAAGCCGTACAATCATCCATCAAAAGATTTCAAGAATGTGCGGCAGCTAGCAAGACTTTAACAAGCACCAAAACTAGAGCCGATTTCCGTTGTATTGTCATCCCCTGCTGTCTACCTCTTTAACTCCTCTGCCTTTTTGCAGTTTTTTACAAAAATGTTCCTCACCCAAACTGTTCCCCGTCAACGAGAAATTCTGGAAGTCTTCCTTCGCAATGGCTGGGACTATATGCGAAGGTTACTTACTGGTGGCAAAGCTGATGAACCCCAGCTTCCAACACCTGCGGTTTTAAAAAATATCCTGGTAGACTTGGGGCCAGTTTACGTCAAACTTGGTCAGTTAATGTCTACCCGCCCTGACTTACTGAGCGCCTCCTATATTGAGGAATTGTCAACTCTACAAGATGAAGTACCACCAGTTCCTTGGTCAGAGATAGAAATAATCCTCCGCAAAGAATTAAAACGTCCATTAGCAGAAACCTTCAGCACAGTTAACCCAATCCCCGTAGCAGCCGGATCGATTGCCCAGACACATCGAGCTACACTAGCAGACGGTCGAGAAGTCGCTCTAAAAGTGCAACGTCCGGGAATTGATATTACTATTGGTCAAGATATTGCTTTAATTCAAGGTATTGCCGATTTAGTGGCGCGGACTGATTTTGGGCAAACCTACGAAATCAAATCCATTGCCGAAGAATTTACCAAAGCCTTAGAAGCTGAATTGGATTTTACACGGGAAGCGGGTTTTACAGACCAACTGCGGCGCAACTTATCTCAGAGTCGCTGGTACGATCCCACACAAATAGTGGTTGCGGAAATTAACTGGGAATTGACCACACCAAAGTTACTGGTAATGGAATGGTTGGATGGGATACCTTTCTTGGCGGCAGATTTGGATAGTGACCCCAATGTTAAAGATCCGGCCGAAAAGCGTAAAGAAATAACTACCTTGTTATTTCGGGTATTTTTCCAGCAACTATATATTGATGGTTTTTTTCACGCCGATCCCCATCCAGGAAACTTGTTTTATCTCAAAGATGGTCGTGTTGCCCTCTTAGATTGTGGCATGGTGGGAAGACTCGATCCCCGGACACAGCAGATATTAACAGAGATGTTGTTAGCGATCGTTGATTTAGATGCTCAAAGGTGCGCTCAGTTAACTTTACAGCTATCAGATTCCGCTCAACCGGTGATTTTGTCGCGGTTAGAAAATGATTACGATCGCATGTTACGTAAGTATCACAACGTTAGCCTCACGCAAATAAACTTCAGTCAGATAATTTATGAAGTTTTACAGGTTGCCCGCAACAATAAAATTAGGTTGCCTAGTAATATGGGTTTGTATGCCAAAACCCTAGCAAATTTAGAAGGGGTAGCGCGGACATTCAACCCAGAACTGAATTTTTTTGATGAAGTTAAACCATTAATTACAGACTTGTTTCGTCGGCAATTACTGGGCGATAATCCAGTGCGATCGCTATTACGGACAGCCTTAGATATTAAAAGTCTGTCTCTCCAATCTCCCCGCCAAATCGAACTATTATTAGACCGAGTTACTTCAGAGACCTTACAGTGGAATCTATCACTGCGGGGTTTAGATGGTGTACGGCGCACTATGGACGATGCCGCTAACCGACTATCTTTTAGTATTTTAGTGGGTTCGCTGATTATGGGTGCGGCAATTATTTCCACCAGAGCGCAAACAACTCAGCTATCTTTTTTAAGCACCATCCTGTTTGCAGTCGCTAGTTTATTGGGTTTGTGGTTAATTATTAGTACATTGCGATCGGGACGTTTACGGTAAAATAATTTTGAATTTTAGACTTTGAATTGAAGGAAAAATCTAAAATTCAAAATTTAATGACTCATGCCGTTTGGATTTTCAGCGAAAAAACAGCGATCGCCAAATAGACAACCAACAGGCAAAGCTTCTGGACTGGGTTGGCTATCAGAAACTAGGATAAAATCGATTTGAGGAAGCGATCGCTATTAATGCCAAAGATGCCCCAAAGCGATCGCCAATTACCTCTGATACCAGCTGGTTGTAAGTTAGAAAGCATCAGTTAAAAAACTTGAGTCATCGACTTAGTACCCATTCTGACAGCCAAATTGTACTTCATCTTGATGAAAAGTTTAGCATCGAATGTTTGCAATATTTGCGGGGTGAATTCGCATTTATCTTGTGGCATGAAGCGAGGCAGGTTTTATTTAACGTGAGTTCGATGAACCTCTCCCTCGCAACCTCCCTCTCCCACGGGGAAAGAGAGGAGCAAAAATTAGGGTTTTGGCTCCCCTCTCCGACACGGAGAGGGGTTGGGGGAGAGGTAAAAAAAGGGCTTGTCGAACTCACGTTATTTGCTGCCTGCGATCGCTTCGGTATTAAGCCACTTTTCTATACAACGGTCGGTAACACGCTTTATTTGTCGTCAGAAGTCAAAGCGCTATTTGGTGCAGACGTTTAGCTTGTCAAAAGTATTACTTATTATCTAAATTTTTGACCGTCTGATTAACCGCGAAAAATACTACTATTTGGTTACTAGAACCTCATCAAATGCAGTATTTACAGATACTTCGCTCCAAGCATCTAATTCTCCTTTCATAAACTCTAATGCACGATCGATAATCTCTACTGCATCTGCTCCCAAGGCTAATCTCTGTGGTGGATTATCACTATCAACCACTTGAATCATTGCTAAAGCAGCTTTTTTGGGATCGCCTGGTTGTTTACCATGATCGTCTAACATCTCTTGACGACTGTTATTAACCAATTCCTTATAGTCATCTATTTGACTATCATTGGCAACAAAAGAACGTTTAATAAAATCTGTTTTAAAACTGCCAGGTTCAACTGCTGTAACTTTTATACCAAACGGTGCAACTTCGTAAGCTAATGAACCGGAAATACCTTCTAGTGCCAGTTTACTACTGCCGTAAAATCCACCAGTTGGTTCTGCCATAAAGCAAGCTGTTGATGAAATATTCAGGATATGCCCACTACGTTGCTTTCGCATATAAGGTAGTACTGCTCGAAGCGTTTCTAAAACACCAAAGAAGTTGGTTTCAAATTGATAGCGAACTTCCTCATCACTAATTTCTTCAACTACCCCTCCAATTTTATATCCAGCATTATTAACAAGTACATCAATGCGTCCAAACTCGGCAATTGCCTGTTTCACTGCTTCCTGTACCTCTTCGGGTTTCGTGACATCAAGTTGCAGCGCTAATGTCCGATCCGGAAAGCTTGCTGCTAAATCTTCTATCTGTTGTGGATTCCGTGCCGTTAGCACCACAATCTCACCTCGCTCAAGCACTGTTTCTGCTAATGCTCGACCTAAGCCACTTGAGGTTCCAGTGATAAACCATACTCGTGTCTCTTGAACTGAGGATACTACCATAGAATTCTCCATTTATAACAAGCGTTACTAAGCTAAAAGAAATTGAATTGCAGCATAAAAATGCATATCTCTTGTGGAGTGGACATACAAAATCCACCCAGATGCACAATTGAAACGCACATTTGCTTACTGGATGTTGCCAGATGTTTCCTGCATCTTCTTGCGGAGACTAAGTGGTCTCATATCAGTCCAGACTTCTTTGATGTAATCCAGACATTCTTGCTTCAAACCTTTTTTTCCAACATCTTTCCAACCAACAGCGTTTTCGCGATCGGATGCCCAAATGGAATACTGTTCTTCATGATTCACTACCACTTTGTAAATTGTTGTGTCTTCTTTTTCGTCTTGATACATAATTAACCTCGTGACATTTAATTAAATATGCTTTGTAATTTGGTACTAATTTCGGGTATTAGTCTTAATAAGATTTACGCTTAAATTTCCCGATCATACTAGTAATATATCTCAGTCTTATTTGCTCTTAAAAACAACTCATTATACATATTTTTCTGTAGACTATTCTCTCTTTTATGATTCCTGTATTTTATGATTTGCTTGCTTCAAGTTGAAGTGAACTTAAAGATTTAAATTCCAAAATTGTTAATATTAATACAATTAACATAAATAAAACATCTGCCAAAAGCATTCCATAATATATGCCTCTTACCCCTGATATTTTTGAAAAGAATAATATCATGGGTATTGTTAAAATTATACTTTTTAACAAAATTACTACTAATACAGTTTTGCCTTTGCCTATAGATAGAAAAAGAGTATTGCTAAAATGTGCTAAAGGCCATATAGGTATTGATATTGTGAGAATTATAAAATTTAACAGGTCATCTTTTGTAAAATTAATTCCCGGTAGAATTATACCCAAAAATTTACTTGGGATTAATTGTAAAGGCAACCAAATTAATATTGACAAAAGAGTTCCAATAATTGCAAAAGTTAAATATGCTTTTTTTATCCTGCCATAATTTTGTGCGCCATAATTCATGCCAATTATAGGTTGTAATGCTTGGGCAAAACCAATGATGGGAATAAAGACAAATAAAGATACATTTGCTGTTGCTCCAAAGAAAGCAATATCACTATTTGTTCCGTAGTAAGAAATTAAATTAAAAATCACCAAATCTTGAATCAACAATGTCAATGGATAAAATAATTCTGATATCCCTATGAAGAATATTGCACGTAGTAAATCTCTAGCGATCGCAATTTTTTTAAAATTAACTGGAATAGAACTTTTACCAGATATAAAATAACCTAAATTGACAACGCTATAAACAATCATCGCTATAAATGTTGCAAAAGCAATACCTTGAGTTCCCCAATTAAATACACTAATAAATATATAATTTAAGGAAATGTTAACGATAACAAACAGCCAGTCAAATATTGTGGTTAACCTAATTTTTCCCTCTGATTTTATAACACGGCTACAAGCTTCTCCTACTATCAGAAATAATGAGCCTAGTATATAAATTTTAAAATATTTTGT
This sequence comes from Nostoc sp. DedQUE07, assembly GCF_034530975.2. Classification (NCBI taxonomy): domain Bacteria; kingdom Bacillati; phylum Cyanobacteriota; class Cyanophyceae; order Nostocales; family Nostocaceae; genus Nostoc; species Nostoc sp. DedQUE07. The sequence continues at coordinate 69,156 of NZ_JAVRCC020000033.1, forward strand.
GCCTTCTAAAGCAACTTCACCGCTTCCTCCTATTAATACAATTAATTCTTTACCAAAGCTGTAACCAAAAATTGTGATAAAAAATGATATTGCAACACTCATCACAATTAGATTACTAAATATTTTGGACTGAGTTTTGATATCTCCAGCACCTATAGCTCGACTAAGAACAGAAGCAGAACCTACCCCAACTAACAGAGCAAATCCATTGATAATACTTGTAAATGGTAGTGCAAGTGAAATACCCGCCAAAGCAGTTTCACCAATGAATCGTCCTGCAAATAAAGCATCAATAAAAGTGTTTAAACTAAGCATCAATATCCCCAAAGTACTGGGAATTGATAACTTAAACATCAACTGAACAAGATTACCTTGAAGAATTTCATTTGTAATTTGGGATTGTTTTTGTAAAGTCATTTTTTAGTTTTTGGATGATTTCTGTTTACTCAACCTTAACCAAACGGCTAACGCGATATTGTCTCACTGCTTCTAACTCCATCTCTTTTGCTGAGTTAAATGCACTCATGACCTCACCACAGACTTCTATTCTGGCTTCATAGGCACCTGATGTACTACCATCTGGAACTACAAAATCAATACGAACTTCTGCCCAGTCAGCATTCTGTCCTTCAGCTACTTCTTCCATCGCCAGAACTTTACCTGCTTTCAAGTAATCTAACCAGTTCCAACCAGACTGCATCCAAATTTCGCGTTCAACACTTTGCTCAAATTCGCTCAAACCAGTCCATCCTCGGTAGTATTGACGCAAACCAGAAACTGAACCGTTTCGCTGCACCAATAAATCCAATACATCTGGCTGTAAGTGCCCCCATAAGCAGCCTTGGGGTAAATCAACTAAGGTAGGAGCAAACTGATGACCACCAAAGTGAGTTGTTTGCCAAACTCTTAACTTTCCATTAGAAGTAGGAGCATATTCTTTACGTAATCGTCGATAGATAGGAGTCCCAAATCTGCCACAAGCAAGGTCAACTTGAGCATGGGTGCAAACCATGAGTTCACGAATGTGACTTGTTTGTTGTATATATTGCTGAAATTCTGATAAATTATTGGGTTGTTGCATTAACTGCTTGAATATTGCTGTCACCAAAGCAGCCGCTTTGCTTTCTGGAACAACAAATTCCTGTTTCTCAAACTGAGAAAAAAGCTTTGCAGGACGGTAGTAGTAAAACACGCGGGTAAAGCCAGGATGAGAATACTCGCCATCAGGAGCAATTAGCATTGGTTTCAACTTGATTCCATGCTTAAAAATTAACTCTTCAAATAAACTCACCAATGGCTTAATAGTTGGATTTTCTTGAAATATTTCTTGCGGCCAAGGTTGTGGAACTTCCATAATCAACCAATGCTCACAAGTACCTGCTGTCCCAATTGGATCTTCTCCATTAGCTTGAGAAACCAAAGAGCAAAAACGACAGTCACTTGTAAGAAGTTGGTGAGTATGTTTTGACATATTTCCTATCTCTGTTCTAGTTATTATTCAAAAAGAATAAAATAATGATAAATTGCTAATCCAATCCCATTCCTTTTTGCATATCCTTATAAAAATTGTCATAAAAATATTGATGCGGCACCAATCTTTTATATAAGGCATATAGCCTAAGTTCCCATGATGATTGGGTGACAAAATATTGTCTTTTAGGTTTCCTAGCTTCCAAAGCCTCCAAAATCGTATTTGTCACTTTTTCAGGTGGTAAACCTGTGCTGCGATTGTCCTCTACTGCTCCTTGCATATATATTTTGTAATTCTTGCCATATATAGCTTTAGCTTCAGGTGACATATTAGCTAATATTTCCTGGTAACTAGCTTCTACTTTGTCAGCCTGTTCTGGAGTTACGATTCCCCCTGGTAAGATGGAAATAACCTCAATTCCACTAGAAGATAATTCCATTCTTAAAGAATCTGTAATTGCCTCGATCGCAAATTTTGAAGCAGATAAAAGACTTCTATAAGGTAGAGCTAATCTGCCACAAATTCCACTAATATAGATAATTCGACCTTTGGCTTGTCGGATCTTTGGTAAAAATGCTTGTGTAACTGCAATTTGTCCGACAACATTTACTTCAAAATTCCATCTAATGTCATCTATGGGAATACATTCTAGTGGCCCATCTACAGCTACAACGGCGTTATTAATTAATGCAAATAAACCATCATCGCCAACCGCCAGTGAGACAAATTCCGCAGCAGATTTAATTTCTTCCGCTTTGCTTATGTCCATAATAATGGGTGTTAAATTACCAGATGCAGCCTGTTTTAGTGAATGTGCATCTTTCTCTGTACGGACTCCTGCAAAAATGCGATACCCTTGCTTGGCCAATGAAAGCGCAGTTACTCGGCCTAAACCTGTGGATGTTCCTGTGATGACAACTGTGCCTTTATTACTCTGATTCATATCTATTTACTCCAAAACAAAATGTATTTTTATACTTGAAAAGGTTATATTTAGAAATATGACCTATATCAACTGAATAGAAAACTAAATTCAAGGGCTAAACCAAGTCAGAAATCAGTGACTGTGACTTTCCTTGATACTGACGCCGATTACGCATGACCATTCTTACTCCACTTGCAGGAGAACAAATCAAACCTGCAAATTTAGGACGTTCTGGGCGCTGATCGATCAACTCTAATTGATAGCGTGAAAGAATAGTTGCTAATATAAGTTTCATTTCAAATAGAGCAAAACTCGCGCCAATACACACACGAGAACCGCCACCAAATGGCAGAAATTCATAAGGAGAAAATTGTTTTTCTAAAAAGCGCTCTGGCTGAAATTCTTTTGGTTTAGGATATAAATCATCACGCTGATGGGTCGAATAAATATTGCCAAGAAGTATTGTACCGGGATGCAGTTTGTAGCCCATTAACTCAATTGGAGATTCTACCAACCTGGGAAATGTAAACAATTGGGTTGGGTAAATTCGTAAAACTTCGTTACAAACAGCACTTAAATAAGGGAGTGTAACAATGCTCATGGGGTCTGGATTCTGACCAAGACTATCAAGTTCTTCTAGTAGTTGCTCCCGAACATTTGTTATGCGGTGAATCCAGTATAAAGCCCAACTAATGGCAGTTCCCGAAGCATCACCAGCTGCAAATATAGGCGATAATAAAAGGTCACGCACCTCTTCATCGCTTAAAGTTTCACCTGTTTCATCACAAGCAAATATCAAATCGCCAAGTATATCAGTGCGTAAAATATCTGCTTGCTGGCGACGTTCTTTAACCTCAGTAGATAACAATTGAAAAAGTTCTTGCCGGAGGTGAAGGAGATATCCCTGGGGACTCCATTTACCTAAATCTTTTTCTTGGAAAATATTACTAATAATCTTAGCTATAAGAGATTGTCTATCGAGTTTAAGCAAAGACGCAAATAAATGCTTAATTTTGTTGTAGCGCTCTCCTTCATACAAACCGATTACCCGCTCTATACCAACTTGAAAAGTAATATCTTCAATGATTGGGTATGCAATAAAAGCTTTTCCAACCACTTGTTTACTCATCATCTTTTCCGTGAGTTCGCAGATACCTCGGCCACACGCTTGCATCCGCGCTCCATGAAAAGCTTGCATTAGGAGCTTACGCCGATTTTTATGAACTAAACCATCAAGTTGCAGAACTCCTTGATTTCCGGTTATGAAGGCGAAATCTTGGTTTAATACACCGCTAGCTGTAATTTCCTTAGTATTTGTAAAAATCTCTTTTATCCCTGAAGGATTGCTGATGTAAACAATTGGTGTAGAGCCAGACATTATAGTAACGATATCACCATAACGTTGGGAAATAGTATCCAAATAACCAAAGGGATTAATCTCAAATTGCAGACCTAGCAACCATAAGGGGATTTTCGGCCCTGGGGGTAGTTTCATTAGTCTTTTTTACTCCCATTATTTATGACATTGCACACAGCACGATCGATACAATTTCTCAGATGTTTAGCTAATTTTTGAATATGAGGCTCAACGAAAATCGAGAAATGATCGCCAGGAACTTCAATGACTTGAATAGGTAGACTAGAATATTTACCCCAACCTAATAATGGGTCATCAGTATTCCATTCTGGATTATCAAAGTCATGAATAATCTCTTCGTTAGCTCGAAATAGAGTTATGGGATGAGGATAAAGTCGTGGGACATAATCTCGCATAGCTTGAACATCAGCTTTAAAAAGTTTGTAATAGCTGATGAAATCTTTAATTTCTGTATCACTAAAGATGAAGTTTGCTTTTTTATTAATCAAATTAAGTTGCTCATTTAGTGGCAAAACTCTAAGTTCCTCAAAAGGAATCGAAAAATCTATATTATTATCAGTTTTTATGGATTCAGCCATCCGAAGTAAAAATTTTGCATCGTCATCCTTTGTAGATTCAATGCGTGTTTCTAAAAGAATGGCATCGATAACAACTAGCAAATCTACTGCTTCACCCTGTCTTTGCAATTGCTGCGCCATTTCAAAAGCAAGTACACCACCGTAACAATGACCGCCTAAAAGATAAGGGCCATTTGGCTGTACTTTACGAATTTGTTGGAGGTATTTATTTGCTGTTTCTTCTAGTGAGATAATTTCAGGTTTTTCTTGATTAGGGGTATGTTCCAAGGCATAAAATGGATAGTCTTCACCAAGCCTTCTGGACAAATTAAAATAGTTATTAATACCTCCACCTGCGCCATGCATACAAAAGAAAGGTGTCTTGGAACCAGAAGAGTTAATTACTACAAGAGGAGAATTATAAATTTCGTGCGATCGCTGACTGACAATAAGAGCTAGTTTCTCAATTGTGGGATTTTCAAAAAGAGTAGATAGGGTAAGATTATGCCCAAATTTGTCTTGAATTTGAGCCATTAAGCGTACAGCTAAAAATGAATGGCCACCTAATTCAAAGAAATTATTTGTCACTCCAATGAGGTTAGTCTTTAGTAGATTTTCCCACAATTTTACTAATGACAACTCTGTAAAATTCCGAGGGGGGATGAAGGAATTTGTAATATTTGGTCGGATAAATTCATTTGTGGAAAAAGAACGCTTGTCTACTTTGCCATTAGGTGTAAGTGGAAAAGTATTTAATACCACAAAGCTGGATGGGAGCATATAATTAGGCAATTTTTGTTGCAAGTAAGGCAACAGTTGTGCAGCTATATCCTGATTTTGGGTGACGACATAAGCAATCAAAATTTGACTTTCTTGAGTATCGTTGCTAAGAATGACAACCGATTCTTTTACATCTGGATGTTCTGTAATAGCTGTAGAAATTTCGCCTAATTCGACTCGAAAACCTCTGATTTTTACTTGTTCATCGTGGCGACCCCAATATTCAATATTGCCATCATTGAGATAACGCGCTAAGTCACCAGTTTTATAAAGTTTATTTCCTAGAACAAAGGGGTTATCGATAAATTTTTCAGCGGTTAATTCCAGGCGATGTAAGTATCCCTTCGCTAATCCGTCGCCACCAATATAAAGTTCGCCAACAACTCCTACAGGGGTTAGTTGTAAATTGCGATCCAATACATAGACTTGAGTATTATCAATAGGACGACCGATAGGTACACTGTTTGCTTGGTCTGATAATAAACTGGTGTCGTAGTAAGTGGCGTTTGCAGAAACTTCCGATGAACCGTAAAGGTTGATTAGTCTTGCAAATGGTATTAATTCTCGGAAACTTTTAGCTAAGTTAACAGATAATGCTTCTCCACTAGTTATCCAGAGTTTTAATTGTGATAATTTATTGGTTAGATGATGGTAATTATCTAGCAGTAAACGCAGGAGTGAGGGTACAAGTATAATACGGGTAACTTTGTGATGCGCTAAAGCTTCTATAAATAACTGTGGATCTAGTAGAGTTGCATTATTAATAATTACTATGGGAATTCCCTGAAGTAAAGGAGCAAAAATTTCCCAAACAGAATCTACAAAACTAATAGCTGTTTTCTGACAACAAACTTCTTCTGGATTGAAAGGATAAGTTTTCCATAGCCAGTGTAAGCCATTTACTGTCCCACGATGATTGCCAAGAACGCCTTTAGGAGTTCCAGTTGAGCCAGAAGTATAGATAATATAGGCAAGATTATCAGATGAGGAGATGTTAATGGGATTTTCTTGACTTTCTCGAGCAATTTCGTCTTTTTGAATATCTAGATAAACGATTTTAGGCGAAGATAATGATAGTTTTTCGACAATTTTATGATGGGTAATTAATATTGATGCTTGAGAATCAGAGAGCATAAAATTTAGACGCTCAACTGGATAACTCGGATCGAGGGGAATATATGCACCGCCAGCTTTAAGGATTGCTAAAATTCCCGTCACCATGTCTATAGAACGTTCTAGGCATAAAGCAACAAATGTTTCTTTTGTTACACCCTGTTTTTGTAAATAATATGCAAGCTGATTAACTGTATGGTTAAGTTGACGATAGGTAATTTTTTCTGACTGGCTAATTAATGCCACAGAGTCAGGTGTTAGTTCAACTTGCTGCTCAAATAATTGATGGAGACATACATCTTGATAGTCTGCACAAGTTTGATTAAATTTTAGTAATAATTGTTCTTGTTCATCAGTACTTAATAGTGATAATTCACAAATGCGTTCCTCTGGATTAGCGAGTATATTTTCTAATAAAGTCTGGAAGTGATTAATAAATTGGGTAATTCTTGTTGAATCAAAAATATCTGTATTGTATTCTAAACACCCTGTTAAGCCTTCTCGCGATTCAGATATCGATAAGAAAATATCTATTTGAGCAGTACCACTCTCAAACTCTAAAGCACGCAAGGTTAATCCAGATACTTCCTGTACAGATGTTGGAGTATTTTGCAGCACAAACATGACTTCATAAAGTGGATTTCGGCTTAAGTCTCGTTCGGGTTGCAATTCTTCTACAAGCATCTCAAAAGGCAAATCTTGATGTGCATAAGCATCGAGAGTCACCTCACGGACTCGACGGAGAAGTTCGCAAAAACTGGGATTACCACTGAGGTCATTACGCAATACTAAAGTATTAACAAACAGACCTAACATACCTTCTAATTCGGCTCGATTGCGGTTGGCAATTGGAGAACCAATCACAATATCTTCTTGGTCTGTGTAGCGGTATAATAATACATTAAATGCTGCCAGCAAACTCATAAATAAAGTGGCATCTTCTCGCTGGCTTAATTGCCTAAGTGCATCAGTCAGTTCTGCTGAGAATGTAAAGTATTGTTTGGCACCAGCAAAAGTTGTGACGCTAGGTCGCGGACGGTCTGTGGGTAATTGTAGTACAGGCAGATCACCGCTTAGTTGCTGCTTCCAATAATTTAATTTGGTCGTGAGGAATTCACCTTGGGTGCGATCGCGTTGCCAAATTGCAAAGTCCGCATACTGAATCGGGAGTTCAGGTAAAGCAGAAAGCTGATTTGTAGACAAAGCTGCATACAGCGTTGACAACTCCCGCAGGAACACGCCACAAGACCATCCATCTGTAATGATGTGGTGCATGGTTACAAGCAAAACGTATTCTTCTTCACTCAAGCTTAGTAAAGTTGCTCTGATTAAAAGTCCTTTCGCTAAATTAAAAGGTTTTGTTACTTCCTCGGCTATAAGTTTCTTTATTTCCCCTTCCCAATCTTTACCAAATAAATGCTCAAGATTAATAATAGGTAAATCCCAAGTTAACTTTGGTGCAATTTCCTGTACTGGCTCTCCATTGACAAGTGTAAAATTTGTGCGCCAAATTTCGTGACGCTTGAGAATTTCATTCAGACTTTGCTGAAGCGCTGTAATATTTAGTTGTCCTTTTATATGGAAAGCAATGGGAATATTATAGAAAGAGCTACCGTGGTAAAGTTGGTCAATAAACCATAGTCTTTGTTGAGAGAAAGATAAAGGAATATTTTTAGATATTTGACGTTTGGGAATAGTATCAGCTTGAAATTTTCCTCCCTTCCACTTTTCTAGAAGGGCTTTTTTGGCAGGTGATAAATTAGAGTGATGTTTATCCATTGCTAATATGCCATCAAAAGTTACTAATTACTATACGTGTTTTTAACTTATATAAAGTAGAAATATCGCTTAATATAATTTTTCCTCCGAAAAGTTTCTATTTAGATTAACTATAAACTCTATGGAGAAGCGGCAATTATTAAGCGACAAGTCTAATAATTTGCAAAGTTTGCAATTGGATTATTAAGTTAAAGATGTCTTCTGGCAAACAAAGCAAGCTATGTCTTCACTTTCCCCAAAATCTTTGCTATTGTAATAATTAAATTCTGTAAATCCTGCATCTTTTAAAGCTGATTGAACTTCTTCTAGAAAGTGATCTTTCCTTAGCCAAACGGTGTCTGAACGCTTCCAGGTTTCTTCTATTAATTCAAATCCTGTAACTTTGATTTCCCATGTCCTTTCTTCAGGTTTGTAATAAAATAACTCTATTAATGAGCATTCGTCGTTGACGTAGACAATATTAAAATTATTTTTTTGAGCAGCTTCATGTAGCCAATCTGTTATTGGTATGTTGAACACAAAGATGCTACCATCTTTAAGTGCAGCATATACGTTTTTAAATACCATTTTTAATTCTTCATTGTTTTGGATAAAATGAAAAACATCATTTGCCAAAACTGTATCGAAGATGGGTGGTAATTCAAAATTACGTATATCGCCAAGGATAAATTCACTTTCAGGCGCGTTTTTTCTAGCGTAGTTTAGTAGCCCTTCAGAAGCATCGATTCCAGTAACTTTATATCCTTTAATGTTAAGCTGCTGTGCTAAATAGCCAGAACCACAACCCAGTTCAAGAATATGCGCTCCCGCAGGAAGTTGTGATAAGAATATTTGCTCTAAAGCAGGTATAATACCTGCTACCAAATCTTCAGGCGTATTCTTGAATTCATTCTGTAAACGAGCGATGGGTTCATAGTTAGGAAGAGTATTGAGTAGAGACATAGACTATTTTTCCTGTTTTTCAATGAAGGTTTTTAAGCAGTTAATGAGGCACTATTTGTTGAATAAAATCGGAATTTTATGTGTTAGCCAAAAAATTTTCTACTTCTTCTTCGGATAATTCTTCTATTTTTTCCAACAGAAGTTGCTCAATCATTTCTGCCTGTTTAGTTGGGATCATAGCTTGCAATAAAAGGTCACGCAGTGGTAAATCTATAGGAAATTTCGCTCTCAATCGAGAAATTAATTGAGTTGCAATCAGAGAGTCTCCTCCTAACTCATAAAAGTTGTCGTAAATACCAACTTCTGCAATTCCAAGTACCTGTTGCCATATTTCCGTAATTTGTGTTTCTAGCTGGTTTGTCGGAGCAACATAGGAATTACTAAGTTGAGGTCTGGAATAGCATGGTGATGAATCTAATTGATTAGAGGATTTTGAATTTGTATGGTGGTTAAATGCATAATTATGTCTGGCGTTTAAATCTACCGTAGAAACAATAATTTGAGTTCCTCGATCTAGAGAAAATATTCGTTTAAATACTTCTATAGTTTCTGCTGGAGTAATGCCTAATTTTAAACCAAATGCTTGCTCTGGTTTTTTTTGCTCTTGGGCGACATTTAGCTGTAACTTATCCCAATTTATAATGTACCAGGATAAAGAATTATTGCGGTTGTGCCGATTAACAAAGCTATCTATAAAATGATTAGCGGCTGAATATAATCCTAAACCAAATCCCCCTAAAATTGAAGCTAGAGAAGAAGAAATGATACAAAAATCTAATTTTATATTTTGTAAAATTTGCTCTAATACAGCAATTTTACGATATTGGAATTCAAATGTTTTTTCTAATTCTATTTTACCAATTTCTGGTACCGATCCAAACATTTTTTCTCGATTTATTCCAGTTGAATAAATAACTCCATTAATTTGTCCAATATTATGATTTGAAAACTTTTGATGCATTAGCTCATAATTAGTAGTATCTGCACGCATTACCAAAATTTCTGCATCTAATTTCTCTAATAATAGTAATTGTTGAATTTTATAACTTACTTCATCTTCTTGAGGCTGAGTTACAAGCCATTGTAAAAAATCATCCTTTTCGGGAAAATCTAAATTTTCGATAAATATGATTTTTGCTTGTAGAGTTTTGGCTAAATATTCAGCAAGTACAATTTCAATAGTTTCTAAGCCACCAGGAAACAAATAAACACCGTGTTTTCTTAATGGTATTTTTTCTTCACCTACTGACTCTAAGCGAATTGGCTCAAATGTTTGTACCCAACGGTAGCAACCACGATAAGCAACAATTAAGTCTGAAGATGCAGATGTTAACTCGCTTAAAAGTTTGTCAATAATATTACTTTCACAATCTCGTTGTTCTTTGTGTACATCTAGGTGATTACTTATAGCAATATCAATACTGCGGCAGGTTATATTAGGATACTCTTGAGAAATTACCTGACATAAACCTAATACCGTTGATTTTTCTGGATCTATAATTTCATTTCCATTGACTTCTTGAATATGATTAGATACAACCCAAAGTTGCAATATTTCGTCAGTTTTTACTTTTCTTAAGCTCTGCGATAAAAACAATAGACTATTAAATTCTAAATAACTTTTTGTTTGAGATTTTTCAAATTTACTTATGTTCCATAAATAAACTATGTTATGCGGATATTTGCCAAACGAAATTAATTCTTTAAATAAAATATTATAGTCTTCACTTACACACGGATTAATTGTATAAGCACCTTCAGTCTCTTTACTAAAAAATTCCCCCTTTTTGACTACAATTATATTTTTATTTTGACTCTTTAATACATTAATTAAATTTTCACCCACTCCAAAATCATCAATAAAGAACAACCATTGCTCTTGGGAAGCTTCTGTATGAGCAAAAGATGAATGAGTGAGTAGAGAGCGTTTCCATGAAGGAGTATAAAACCAATTTGCAATATCTTGTTTCTGCTCTAATGTTGCCGAGTTACTCTTTGCAGAAGGTGAGGTAGATTTGGTATCAATCCAATACCTTTGTCGCTCAAAAGGATAGGTAGGAAGAGGTAAACGATGACGCTGTTCGTGGGTATAAAATCCAGACCAATCTATATTTACACCAAAAAGCCACAACCGACCTAATGTTTGCAACAAAAATCCTACATCCGATTGTTGCTCTTTAAGATGAGGTAAGGAAGTTAGGATGTATTGTTTAGCATTTTTATCTAAATGCTGTGTGCTAAATGTGCTTAAAGTTCGTCCTGGCCCCACCTCTAGAAAAACACCTGCAAACTGATTTAAAAGTTGAGATATGCCATCAGAAAATCTTACAGTTTGTCTTAAATGTTGGCTCCAATAAGTGGGATTTGTGGCTTGTGCATCTGTAATCCAAGTACCAGTTACGTTAGAAATAAAGCTGATGTGTGGTGGATTCAGTTGAACTGTTTTCAACAACTGCACAAACTCTTCTAATATTGGTGACATCATTTGCGAATGGAACGCATGAGATGTATGCAATAAACGACATTCAACCCCTTGAAGTAATAATTGATTTTGTAGAGTTGCGATCGCTTCCTTCGTTCCAGAAACCACGCATGAAGTTTTGGTATTAATCGCTGCTATTTCTAAAGAGTTTTTATACAAAGACTGTGCATCCAACAGCGATCGCACCTCTTGTTCTGGTAGTGGAATTGCCAGCATACTTCCTGGAGGTAACTGTTGCATCAGTTGTCCCCTTTTTGCCACAATTACTAAGGCATCTTCAAGAGAAAATACACCTGCGATCGCGGCTGCAACATATTCCCCAATACTATGACCAATCATTGCTTCTGGTAGCACACCCCAAGACATCCATAACTGAGCCAGCGCGTACTCAATTACAAATAACGCTGGTTGGGTGAAAGCTGTTTGTTGTAACTTTTGGCTAGCCGCTTCAATTTCTTCTGGCTCTGGAAACAATAGATCGCGGATATCAAAACCAAGATGGGGTTGCAAAATTTCGGCACAAGTATCTATATGTCTGCGATATGTCGGTTCGACTTCGTATAATTCCCGACTCATGTTTGCATATTGCGATCCTTGTCCTGAAAACATGAAAATTACTGGCTGTTCTCTATGCTCCTGACATACAGTAAAAATTCGTTCTTGCTCTTGTGTTTCTAAAACGCTGACAGCATCTTCAACACTCTGACACACTAATATTCGGCGATAGTTAAAAGCTCTACGACCCACTTTTAAAGTATAGGCAACATTAGCTAAATTTATCTCTGGATGTTGTTTGAAATACGCAAGTAAATTATTAGTTGCAGTTTCTAAGGCTGTAATAGTTTTGGCTGAGATTAACAACAATTGCCAAGGTTTATAGTCATCAAAATATTCAATTTTAGGGGCTTCTTCCAGAATCACATGGGCATTAGTTCCACCAAAACCCAAGGAACTAATTCCTGCTCTTCGGGGAGTATTGTTAGTTTTCCATTCGCTAAGTTTAGTATTAACGTAGAAGGGACTGTTGACAAAATCAATCTCAGGATTGGGAACTTCAAAATTGAGGCTAGGAGGGATTTTTTTATATTTTAAGGCTTGTACCGTTTTGATTAGACTTGCTATACCAGCAGCTATATCTAAATGTCCGATATTTGGTTTTACTGAACCGATAGCACAGAAGCCATTTCTTTGGGTAAAAGCACGAAAAGCCTTAGTGAGTGCAGCAATTTCCACTGGATCTCCAGCAACTGTTCCAGTTCCATGAGTTTCTATATAGGAAATATCTTCAGCATCTATTCCAGCATTTGCCAGAGCTTCTACAATAACTTCAGCCTGACCATTTACACTAGGTGCTGTATAGCTAACTTTCAAAGAACCGTCATTGTTGATTGCTGAACCTTTGATAACTGCATGAATATAATCTTTATCTGCGATCGCATCTTTTAATCTTTTTAAAACGACTATTCCCAGTCCACTGCCAAAAACAGTACCCTGTGCTTTAGCATCGAAGGCTCGACAATGACCATCAGGAGATAGAATTCCATCCTCTTCATACAAATAACCTGACTTTTGTGGAACTATAATCGTCACTCCGCCTGCTAAAGCGATATCACACTCTTCATCAAGTAAACTTTTACAAGCTAAGTGTAAAGCAACTAATGAAGTAGAGCAGTAAGTTTGAATTCCTATGCTTGGGCCTTTTAAATTTAATTTATATGATACATTTGTGGTCAAAAAATCTTTATTAAAAGTATAGTTATTGGAAATCTCTCTAGAATTAACATTTTTATATATATTGTTAAAAAAGTAAGTGTTTGTGCTAACACCAGCATAAACTCCAATCAAACCATTATATGTTTCTGGATCGTATCCAGCGTTTTCCAAAGCTTCCCAAGCACATTCTATAAAGAGGCGATGTTGGGGGTCAATTAGTTCGGCTTCTCTAGGGGTGTAACCAAAGAACCTTGCATCAAAATACTCAATATCTTCTAATATAGGCGCTGCTTTTACATAATTTGGGTCGTGTAAAATTTCTTCTTCCAGATTTGAATCTACTAAATCTTCATTCGAGAAAAAAGAAATAGACTCAACTTTATTTTGGATATTATACCAAAACTCATCGATATTGTTTGCACCAGGGAAACAACCAGACATCCCCACTATTGCTATATCTAGATTTGCTATTTCTTCTTGTTCTATTTCTATACTCATGATTTGATTAACCAGATAAATTAACTTTGTATTTTAGTTTGTTTGCATTTTCATCTGTCTTCTTCTTTGTCCTCGATTTAGCCTTTGTTCAAAAGCATTTTGCTGAGAGTCTTCAGGAGTAAAAATCTTCGTCATCGAGCCTATATTTGGGCATTCATAAAGTTTGGCAATAGAAAGATTTGAATTAAATGCCTTATTTACGATTGTCATAAGTTGAATACCTATGAGAGAATCACCACCAAGTTCAAAAAAGTTATCATAAATTCCTATCCGTTCAATACCAATAACTTCTTGCCAAATTTCAACTAGCTTTTGTTCATTTTTATTTCGGGGAGCAATATAATCGTTACTTAGTTCAGGTCTAGGATATTTTAATTTGGAAGAGTTGACAGCTTCTAAAAGTTCTATGGTCTGTATTTGATTGTAAGAATTATACTGTTTGAGTACATTTAATAAGTCAGATGTAGATATTACAACTTGAGGCATTGGATTTTCCAAAATGCGGAGAAACACATCTACACCTTCATTGGATAATATACCTTGTTTAAGATTTTCTTTTCGCAATTCTTGGAGGCGCTGGGGTAATTCTGTGTTCACTGCCATCCCAACTTCTTGCCAACTATCCCAGTTAATGCTAGTAGTAAATCTACCCTGCTTTGCAGCATTACAGTGAGCAAAGGCATCAATAAAGGCATTGGCTGCACAATAGTCTACCTGTCCAAATTCCGCTACAATTGAGCTATTTGATGATACTAGAATAAAGAAATCTAACTCAGTATCTTTGACAATTGCATCAATAACTATTGTCCCCTTTACCTTTGGAGCCAAAACACTTTCTGCTTCTTCTAAAGTTTTTCGCTGAATTACACCGCCTCCAGGAACTCCAGCAGAGTGAATAACACCATTTAGTTGACCAAATTGTTGTTGAGCTTGAGCGATCGCACTTTGCATTTGTTCTATATTGCTAACATCAGCAGCGATGGCTAAAACTTCTGCACCCAAGCCTTCAAGTTCTTGAACTTTGCGAATCTTACAGCTAGTGCTATCAGCCTCATCATGAGTGGATAGCCATTGAGGCCACTCATCTTTTTTGGGTAAAGCAGAACGTCCTACTAACAGTAGTTTTGCTTGGACAGTCCGAGCTAAGTATTCTGCCAAAACAAGTCCGATACCTCCGAGTCCACCTGTAATTAAATAGACTCCTCTTTCTCGTAGTCGAGGCGTTTCAATTTTAGCTCTATCAAAACGTACTGGCTCAAAACTCTGCACCCATCGATTCAAACCTCGATAAGCAATTAACTTTTCCGAATTATCAACCGTCAGTTCTGCCAGTAATTTTTCTATAAGTTTTTCTTCTTGCCAACTGTCTTTAGGAGGAAGAATGACATCAATACTACGACAGTTTATATTTGCATATTCTTGAGAAATAACTTTAATTGGCCCGATTAAAGTGGCTTTCTCTGGACAAAGCGCTTCAGTTCCCGTCACAGGCTGTAGGTTGTTAGAAATAACTGTGATTTGAAAACGATCGCTAGTTTCTTGTCTTCCCAAAGCTTGAGCAATAAATAATAAACTATAAAATCCTTTAATTTGGGCTGATTCTAGTTCTGGAATTTCTAATTCATGCTCGCTGATATTTGTAACATTCCATAAATGAACTATCCTTTGTGGCAACTTGTTTTTTCTGAGCAATTCTTGGAATAAAACATCGTAATCCTGATTATTTTCTGGGTTGATAGTATATCCATCGCCTAGTATGATAAATTGCTCGCCGATTTTTACAGTAATGACATCTTGGTTTTGTTTTTCTAATTGTTTTACCAACTTCATACCCAAGCCACACTCATCGAGAAATACCAAAGTGCAAGATTTTTTAGTTATTAATATTTGGCTATCAAGTTCGACAGGAGGTAAAGAAGGTTTCCAAAAAGGAAGATAAAACCAGTCGGCTATATCAGCTTTTTTAGTTAGTGATACTATATGAGCATCATCTTTACCTGGATTTTTCGCTTCAATCCAGTATCTTTGCCGTTCAAAGGGATAGGTAGGTAAAGGTAGACGATGACGCTGTTCGTCGGTATAAAATTCTGACCAATCTATATCGACACCAAAAAGCCATAACTGCCCTAATGTCTGCAACACAAAGCTTACATCCGATTGTTGCTCTTTGACATGGGGTAAAGAAGTTAGCACATATTGTTTAGCATTGATATTTAAATGTTGTTTGGTTAATGTGCTTAAATTTTGCCCTGGCCCCACCTCTAAAAAAACGCCTTCAAACTGCCCTAATAGTTGAGAAATACTATCGGAAAATTTTACAGTTTTTTGTAAATGTTGGCTCCAATAGTTAGGATTTGTGGCTTGTGCATCTGTAATCCAACTACCAGTCTCATTGGAAATAAAGCGAATACTTGGTGGATTGAGTTGAACTTTTGTGAGCGATCGCAGTTGTCCTCTGTTTGCTACAATCAATAGCGCATCTTCAAGAGAAAATACACCTGCGATCGCAGCGGCAACATATTCCCCGATATCGGCACCAATCATCGCTTCTGGTAGCACACCCCAAGACATCCATAACTGAGCCAGGGCGTACTCAATTACAAATAACGCTGCTTGGGTCAGCGCTGTTTGTTGTAGTTGTTGGTTAGCCGCTTCAATTGTTTCTGGCTCTGGAAAGAGTAGGTGACGGATATCCAGACCGAGGTGAGGTTGCAAAATTTCGGCGCAAGTATCTATATGTCTGCGAAATGTTGCTTCAACTTTGTATAATTCCCGACCCATGTTTGCATATTCTGACCCTTGTCCTGAAAACATGAAAATGACAGGGCAACGACTTGGTTCCCAGTGGTAACTAAAAACACGTTCTGCTTCTTCATTTTTAAGTAATCTAACTGCATCATTTAAATTTTGGCAAACTACCAGCCGTCGACGATCGAAAGCTCGACGGCCTACTTGTAAGGTGTAAGCTACATCTGGCAGGTTGATATTAGGATGTTGCTGGAGGTAAGCCGCTAAATTTGCAGTCGCACTTTCTAAAGCTGTGCTAGTTTTGGCTGAGAGTAACAGCAATTGCCAAGGTCGAGAAGCACTGGATGTTTCAATTACTGGAGCTTCTTCCAAGATTACATGGGCATTAGTTCCGCCAACTCCAAAAGAACTGACACCTGCTCTGCGAGGTAAACTATTAGTTTTCCATTCTGATAATTTGGTGTTTACGTAGAAAGGACTATTGGCAAAGTCTATCTCTGGGTTGGGTTTTTCAAAATGTAAAGTAGGAGGTATTTGTTTATGTTTTAATGCAAGTACCGTTTTAATTAAACCTGTTACACCGGCTGCTGTATCCAGATGCCCAATATTGCTTTTTACTGAACCAATAGCGCAAAAACATTTTTTATTTGTACTAGCACGAAAAGCTTGTGTGAGAGCCTTGATTTCAATCGGATCTCCTAAAGGAGTTGCAGTTCCATGAGCTTCAATATAAGAAATAGTATCGGGTTCAACACCAGATAAGGCAAGCGCTTCTAAAATTACTTCTCTTTGACCATTAACACTAGGTGCTGTATAACCAACCTTTAAAGAGCCGTCATTATTGATAGCTGAACCTTTAATTACAGCATGAATAAAGTCTCCATCAGCAACAGCATCAGCCAACCGTTTCAACACAACAATTCCCAAACCATCGCCAAACACTGTTCCTTTGGCGTTAATATCAAAAGTTCGGCAGTGTCCATCAGGGGAACAAAGAACCCCCTCTTGATAGTGATAACCAGATTGTTGAGGTAGCTTTGCTATAGAAACACCACCAGCCAAAACTATATCACTTTCACCATTCAGCAAACTTTGACAAGCTAAATGTACAGCGATTAATGATGTAGAGCAGTTATTCTGAACATTAATACTTGGCCCAGTCAGATTTAACTTGTAAGAAGTTTGCGTACTTAAATTATCTTTTTCATTACCAATAAAAATATTTAAGGCATCTACCGACTGCATTAAATCTTGGTTGGAATATAAATTTGTAAATAAATAGTTACTATTAGTTACACCAGCATAGACCCCAATTTTCCCGTTGTATGATTCAGAATCATAGCCCGCAGATTCTAAAGCTTCCCAGGCAGATTCTAAAAAAATTCGATGTTGTGGGTCTGTGATTTCAGCTTCTCTAGGAGTAAATCCAAAAAATGCAGCATCAAATAACTCGATATCTTCTATTATGCTGCTTGCTTTTACATAATTGGGATCGTTGAGTAAAGCCGGATCTATACCCGCAGCTAGCAGTTCTTCATTTGTAAAATGAGAAATTGACTCTACTCCATCTCGTAAATTATTCCAAAAAGTCTCAACATTTTTTGCACCTGGAAAACGACCATTTATACCAATGATGGCTATTTCATCGTTATCATCAAAGTTATTAAATTCATCAGAGTTGTTCATGGAAAATACCTAATTAAACTTATTAACAGCAACTACGCTAGGCTCTGAGTGGCTTCTAAGGAATCTGATATCGATAAATCTAAAGCAATCTGAATTTGGTCATTTAGTACTGCATCTATATCCTCTTTAGTCGTGAGCGGATTAGCGATTACCGCCCGAAGCGCAGTCACAGAAATTTCTTTTTCTAAACAGTTAATTCTTTTTGTTGTCCGCGAGATAAAAGTACGACCGGCTTGACGTTGAGTTTTTTGCAGGCGCTCATTGAATATATTGATTTGTTGATTATCAGTGTCTGTTAATTGCTTTTTAACTGCAAGTTCTCTGAAAGGTTCTGGGATGTAACGGTAAAGAAGGAGATTTATATCCGGTTGAGATAGTAACTCAAATTCGGGTATGGCAGTAATTTGATCCGCCATATATTGTGTCTTCTCAATACCTGCATCAATTAAAAATTCATAACCTTTAAGTCCGATCAGATGTAACCCAGCATGTAAAAATAATGCCATACCCGCTCGAGAACCTTCTAAAGCGCGTTTACCCAAATCGAATGAACCCTTACGCATGGTGTAGCTAGCATTTTTTTCAATCGATAAAGCTAAGTATGGTTCGCGCATAAATACCATACCAATACCCATAGGTAAATACAGTTGTTTATGTCCATCAATTGTTACCGAATCAGCGCGTTCAATACCAACAAGCTTTTGTCGATGTTGTTCGGAAAAAATGAGTGGGCCACCCCAAGCTGCATCTACATGAAAATGAACATTTGCATCTTGGGCAATATCTGCTATGTCTAAAAGCGAATCTATGTTTCCAGAATCCGTAGTACCAGCAACACCCACGATCGCAATAATATGCAAGTTTTTAGTCTGACAATCTGCAACAGCTTGACGTAAAGCTGGTAAGTCTACTTGATTATCACCATTAGTAGGAATTTTTATTAAACCATGCGTACCTATGCCTAATAAATCTGCGGCTTTATCAAAAGAATAATGCATCAATTCAGAGCCAATGATTACCGCTCCTTGATAACCATAGTAATCTAAAGCTGCTGTTAAACCTTCTTTTTCTACACCTGCAAAACTATTTTTTGCACCTAAAGATTTATTGCGAGCGCACCAAAGTGCGATGATATTTGCTGCCGTACCTCCAGAAACCAATATGCCTAAAGTGCTTTGGCTATTTTGGATATGTTCGTTATAAAATTCATCAGAAAAGTTATAAATCAATCTATGCATCATTGCCAAAGCCTGACGTTCATAAGGGCTAAAAGCTTTGGCTGTTTCTATTTTGACAACATTTTGGTTCATAGCTGTCATCAGTTTTGCGATCGGTCGCACAAAACAGGGAAGAGCAGAGGTCATATGACCTATAAACCGTGGTGAAGATGTATGTATTGAATGATTAATAACGTTATTTGCTAAATAATCAAGGTAACTATCAAAATTACCAGGATTAATCGGAACTTGACTATCAGAAAACGTTTCTACTAATGTATTGAAATCAATAGTTGAATTAGTGCTAATTGCGCTTAAAAAATCATCAACTAAAACGTCAGTTTGAACACCCATTTTAGCTTCTATAGATGATATTAAATTATTAGACGGTGCAAATAATTGCATCACTCCCTTAGCAACTTCATACTGTGGTGTTAGCTCATTTTCAAGAAATAAATTTTGCTGAGTTTTTTGTCTCTGCTGACTTAATGCCATTTTCTACTCCAGAATATATCTTAGTTCTTAATTGCCTGGTTACAAGTTTGTAGTCAGGACTTTAGTCCTTATCCTAAGTAAACCCTTAACTAGGTTTAAAATACTAATTATCTTCTATCAGTGATGTCCTTCGATGATTTTGTCTAGCTTGTTTGCGACGTTTAATTGAAGCAGACCTCGTTTGAGTCCGGTAAGAATCTTTTTGTAAATCAGCTTCTTCGTCGCTACTTAAAAACTCGGCAAGTGAACTAATAGTAGGTCTTTCATAAATGCTGATTATCGGAATATGGGCATTTAATTCTTTTTGTAAATGAGAGATAATCTCAACACCTATGAGAGAACTACCTCCCAAATCAAAAAAGTTATCATAAATACCAATTTTTTCAATTCCCAGAACTTTTTGCCAAGTCGTAGCAACTATTTGCTCTACATTATTGCTAGATGGGACATACTCATTTTGTAAGTTTGCTCTGGAATGAAGTGATAAACTACCTTGATTATTTGATGATTCCTTATTTTGTAAAAAGTTTCGTTTTATCCATTGTTCAATTCTTGGTTGTAGTTCTCCCGCAGAAACAACAATTTGTGGAGTTTTATTTAGAGATAATACACGACTAAAGACATCGATTCCTTCTTGCCATGTCATGCGTAATTTTTCTAAAGCTACTCC
Organism: Nostoc sp. DedQUE07; assembly: GCF_034530975.2. Taxonomy (NCBI): domain Bacteria; kingdom Bacillati; phylum Cyanobacteriota; class Cyanophyceae; order Nostocales; family Nostocaceae; genus Nostoc; species Nostoc sp. DedQUE07. The sequence continues at coordinate 89,610 of NZ_JAVRCC020000033.1, forward strand.
CACAGTTAAATCCTGTATATCATCTTCTTGAGATTGCCAAGTATCCCAGTTTACGCTAATACAAGGGAACAAATTTATTTGGTTGTGCTTATGGGCATATGCATCCATAAAAATGTTAGCAGCAGAATAAGAAGTTAACCCTAAACCTCCTAAAACAGATGATGAGGAAGATGTAAATAAGCAAAAATCTAACTTTTGGTCTTGCAAAAGTTTTTCTAAAACAAATAGTCCATATACTTTAGGATTAAATTGTGATTGACTTTGAGTTTTAGAACTTTCTTCGATAGTGTAATACGCATCGTCATTAATTCCGGCTGCGTGGATAACGCCATGAATTTCACCAAACCGTTCATTAACTAATGCTATAGCTTGTTGCATTTGTTCTTCATTAGCTACATCAGCCGCGATCGCTTGAACTTGTGCACCTAATTCTTCTAGCCTCATCACCTTTTTTAACTTCTGGCTAACTTCATTAGATTCATCATGGTTTAGTAGCCACTCAGACCACTGGTGTCTTTCCGGTATGCCTTTTCTGCCGATTAAAACTAACTTAGCCTGCATTGTTTTTGCTAAGTATTCTGACATTGCTAAACCAATGCGACCAAGCCCACCAGTGATTAGGTAAACGCCTCCTTTTCTCAACTTGGTTTTGCTGATAATGCCTTTATCTAACTGTACAGCTTCGTATGTTTTAATCCAGCGATGATTGCTACGATAAGCAATTAAGTTCTCAGTTATTGGTGCTGTAAATTCTGTAAGCAGTGAGTCTATAAGTGTTTGTGATGGCTTAGTTATGGAGTCTGGAAGTACAATATCAAAGCAACAGCAAGTTATGTTGAGATACTCTTGCGGAATTACATTGCATGGCCCTAATATAGTTGCCTTCTCAGGGCATAATTTTTCGCTGCCAGTTATATCATGTAGATTACTGGTGACAACCATCAGCTTGATTGGTTCAATTATATTTTGTTTTGCTAAGGCTTGGGTCAGAAACAGCAAACTATCAAAACCAAGACTTTGGCAATCTTCAAAAAATTGATATTGTGTTTGTGGCTCTAGCTCTTGACTGGGTAAAGTATTGTTAGGAGTAACGCTCCAAAAATGTGCAAGATGCCATCCGGCACGCTTTGCGATCGCTTGTGAATTCAAATTCTGTTTTTGTAGTGTTTCCAATAAGGCATCATAGTCATCCTTCTGTCTAGGATTGATTGTATATGTACACTCATCAAGCTGGGAAAATTTATCTGCGACCCTAACAAAAATCACCTCATGTCCCTGTTGTTTCAGTCGTTCAGCAATTTCTGCTCCCACTCCATAGGGATCGACAAACACCAACCAATATGACTTTTGTTCTACCAACTTATCCGGTTGAAAAAATTCCATTGGTGTAGATTCTTTCCACCGAGGAACGTAGAACCAATCAGCAATATCTGGTTTTTTATCAGAACTTTTTGGCGACATCATTGCCAGAGTCGCATTTTGATTTACCTCAATCCAGTAACGCTGCCGCTCAAAAGGATAAGTAGGTAAGGGTATGCGATGACGCTTTTCATTTACATAAAAACCTGACCAATCAATTTGAATTCCTACTGACCAAAGCCTACCCAAAGTGTTAAGTAAAAACTCTATATCTGATTGTTGCTCTTGAGGATGTCGTATAGAAGTTAGTGCTATGAGTTTATCTGTTTGATGTTGTTTTGCAAAACTACTTAGTGTCCGTCCTGGTCCCACTTCCAACAGTATTGCCTCTGGCTGTTTGAGTAACTCATAGATTCCTAAACTGAAGCGTACTGGTTGCCTTAAATGTCTAGCCCAATAGTTAGGATCTGTTGCTTCATCTGCGGTAATCCAAGTACCGCTAACATTAGAAACAAACTGAATTTTTGGGGGATTGAGTTTTACATTTTGTAATAACTGGATGAAAGTCTCAATGATGGGTTCCATCATTTGAGAATGAAAGGCGTGAGAAGTATGCAAACGCCTAAAGTTTACACCTATTTGTTGTAGCTTTTGTTGCAATTTCTCTATTGCTTCTGTTGCACCGGACACCACACAAGAAGAAGGTGCATTGCTCGCAGCCAGAGAGATTTCTTTTTCTAGCAGTTGTTGTAACTCTTGTTCTGAAAGCTGAACCGAGAGCATAGCACCACCAGGTAACTGCTGCATTAGTTTTCCTCGCATTGCAACTATAGCTAAGGCATCTTCTAAAGAGAAAACTCCAGCGATCGTTGCAGCTACATACTCCCCTATACTGTGACCAATCATCATCTCAGGGCGCACACCCCATGCCATCCACAACTTAGCTAAAGCATATTCAATCACAAACAACGCAGGTTGAGTAATTGCTGTTTGCTGCAACTTTTGTGTTGCTTCTTGAGCTTCTTCTACTCTGGGATAGAGAACTGAACGCAGGTCTAATTCTAAGTAAGGTTTAAGCAATTCACAGCAATAATCAACTTGCTGTTTAAATACGGCTTCACTTTCGTATAATTCTCGACCCATATTTACATATTGCGAACCTTGTCCAGAAAACATAAACACGACCGGACGATTACAAGGTTCTTGGTAATGGGTGAAAGCTCTTTGAGGATCTTGCAATGCATTAATTGCATCTTCTTGGTTTTGGCAAACTACTATTCGGCGATGGTTCAAAGTCCACCGTCCTAATTGTAAAGTATGAGCAACATCAGCGAGGTTTAAATCTGGATTTTTTTGTAGGTAATTAGTTAAATTTTCTGTAGCAGTTTCTAATGCTGTATTCGTCTTAGTTGAAAGTAATAATAATTGCCAATGTCTAGAATCACTAGAGGATTGAGTTATCGGAGCTTCTTCTACAACTAAATGGACATTTGTTCCGCCAAAACCAAAGGAACTAACACCCGCCCTGCGAGGAGTATTGCTAATTTTCCACTCAGATAATTTATTGTTTACATAAAAAGGACTATTAGCAAAATCAATTTGCGGTGATGGTTCTTCAAAGTTTAAACTGGGGGGAATTTGTTTGTGTTTTAAGGCTAGTACAGTTTTAATCAAACCTGCTACTCCAGCAGTTGAGTCTAAATGCCCAATATTGGTTTTCACAGAACCAATACCACAAAATCCTTTGTTTTGAGTTTTAATACGAAAAGCTTGTGTTAAGGCAGCGATTTCAACAGGATCTCCAAGAGTTGTGCCGGTTCCATGTGCTTCAATATAGCTAATGGTATCAGGTTCTACCTCAGCCATAACCTGAGCAGCTCTTATTACCTTGGCTTGCCCATCTACGCTAGGTGCTGTATAGCTAACTTTATTTGACCCATCGTTATTAATAGCAGAGCCTTTGATAATAGCATGGATGCAATCACCATCTGCGATCGCTTCTTCTAACCGTTTTAAAACTACAAGACCTAAACCCCTTCCTTTTACTGTTCCCGCAGCTTTAGCGTCGAAAGCACGACAATGTCCATCACGAGATTCAATTCCTCCATCTTTATATAAATAACCAACTGCTGTCGATATTGAAACTCCTCCTGCTAAAGCAATATCACACTCACCACTAAGCAAACTTTGGCAAGCTAAATGTACAGCAACCAACGAGCTAGAGCAAGTAGTTTGAACTGCATAACTTGGCCCCTGCAAATTTAATTTATAAGAAGCAAGTGTAGTAACATAATCTGGAGAAGTTCCCTTTTCTATTTGCTTATCACCTACAGAGGCTAGAAGCTCATAATTAGAATAAATGTTAAGTAAATAACTGCCAAAACTTGTCCCAGCGTAGACCCCAATAGGCTTTTTATAGACATCCGAACTATACCCAGCATCTTCAAGTGCTTTCCATGAATGCTCCAAGAAAAAACGGAGTGAAGGGTCCATGACTTCAGCTTCTCTAGGATTAATGTCGAAGAATGAAGCATCAAATAAGTCTATATCTTTGACTACACCCTCTGCTTTAACATAATTTATGTCGCTCAATAAGGCCTCATCTACACCTAAATCTTTTAATTCTCGATCGTCGAATCTATGTATTGACTCTACTCCATCTCGGAGATTGTACCAAAATTGCTCAATATTTTCAGCCTCTGGGAAACAGCCACTCATGCCAATAATGGCTATCTCCAGACCAGTTTTGCTACTTAAATATTCTGAATTTCCCATAATTAATGCTAATTATTCAATAGTAAATATTAAACGCTTTGTTGCTTTTTTTGTAAAAAACGTTGCTTTAATCTTGCTTTACCAGCTTCTAACTGTTCATTCAATTCATTGCTTTGGTTTGCAAAGTTATTATCATCTTCTTGACTTAAATACCGCGATATGGAACTAATTGTTGGATATTTAAATAGATCGGTTATTACTAAGTCTGCTTTATAAAGTTCCCGCAGTTTGCTATAAACCTGAAGTACATTTAGCGAATGACCACCAAGGTCAAAAAAGTTATCTTGAATACCGACTTTCTCCACCTTAAGTATTTTTTGCCAAATGTCAGCAATTGCGTGTTCCATCTCATTTCGCGGCAATACGTAAGCTGTTTCTAATTTCGGGCGAAGATTATCTGGTTTTGGCAGAGCTTTCCGGTCTACCTTACCGCTAGGTGCTAGGGGTAGATTTTCCAGCATCACAAAGGCAGAAGGCAACATGTGGTCAGGTAACTTTTCCTTTAAGAAGCTACGCAATTCACTAATATTAGGAACTGCTTGTGTCTTAGCAACCACATAGGCAACTAATTGTAAGTTACCTGGTTCGTCTTGCTGAACCACGACTACATTTTCACGTACATTCGGGTGCTGAAGCAGAAATGTCTCAATTTCTCCAAGTTCAACCCGAAAACCACGAATCTTCACCTGATGGTCAATACGTCCGAGAAATTCTATATTCCC